>NZ_JAEQCT010000103.1:0-21577 GCF_020738205.1 Microcoleus sp. PH2017_24_DOB_U_A | reverse complement strand
CTAAAAGAAGATTTAGCCTTGGTAGAGTGATGGCTAAACTTAATAATACTTCTGAAACAAGCATCGCAATAACTTTTCTGGTGATGAATCTTTCTGCCCAGAAGAAGGCAGGCTTTTTGGCTTTTTTTCGGTCTATTTCATAATAAAAATCTTTGGGGATGTTTTTTGGCTCAAATGATTGGCAAAAGCTATGTTTCGCCATCACAAGATTGATAAAACTTATATTGCCGAGGCATTCTCAAATTCACTCATCTTTCTAAATGCTGTTTTCTGACTTTTTCAGCAAGCCCTAACATAGATGAAGTAGCTACTCCCCACGTAAAGCATTCCACAGTCCCCAGAGCAAATGCGGCTCATCTCCAGGTAGCGCCAACCGCAGGATGTCCTCTCGATCCATCTCCTGCCAATTCTCCGGGCTAATGGTAGCGGCATAGGCTTCGTAGAACAATCGGCGCTTCTCTTCAATTGTGAGCGGCGGTTCCCCAAAAGCATCGACAAAGAAATCGTTGAGCGCGACTTCCGTCAACGCAAGCTGAAGGGCAAGTGCTGCTTTTTTCCCATCGGCAACTGCGTAGGCAATGAGCCGGTTGAAATCTCTGAGTCCAATCGTTCTCACTTCCCGATCGCCCCGAACGGTTTCGCGTACCACTTCCTCGATTTGTTCCGTAAAACCCAACCCCCGCAGCGCATTCAATGCCGTACCACCGCGACTGAGAATGCGGCGGAGCCAATTTTCCTTGTATCCCAACACCAAACTCGCCCCCGTCAGCCCCACCCGAAATTCCCCGCTAGGCATTCGGTAGCCGTCAACTTCGAGTCCCTCGAAAAACCGCACTGTTTGACACTCGACTCTGATGATTTCATCCACAATACCGCCCTCCCAACGAGCTATCAATTATTTTTCAGTTGATGTAAAGCCTTTCTTAATTTCCTGGTTCTTCCAACTGCACCGCCTTCACTTGCAACATCCCGCGCCCTATCCTTTCAAGTAATTCCGATCTGGAAATGTCTAGAGAATCTGCGATCGCATCTATGCCATTGACGGCAGTTGGCGTAATGGAAACCGTAATGCGCGTCTTCATTTCGTTGTACTCCGTCAGCGGTTGCCCTTTTTTTCTCATTTTTATTTCGTATGCCTTATTGTTTTAAGTTATACTAGCCAAGCATTGAATAAGTATGACATACAATTATAGTATAATTTAAAAGCGAGCGCCTCTACCGACTGGACATCTAAGGAAGCGCTCGCTATACACCATTTCGCAAAGGTGCAACACAATATGCTAGCAGAAAGAGCGACAATTTACTTGGGAAGCATTCCCTTAGAGGTTTTCATGCTGCCCGACAGCCAGTACGTGCTGAGCCAAACCCAGGTAGCTGAGGCTGTTGGAAAAACAAAAGTTTCGTTCGGCGACTTTTTGGTATCTAAAAGCCCATAAGCTTTACCTTATAAAGGTTTCCGCAGTAAGAGAACCTCAATCAAGGGGAACAATGTCCAAATCAATATCATTCCCATTGATTTAGCAGTTGCATACTGGATAAAGGAGGCAATCACGGGAAATGCGACGGGAGCGCGTTTACTTGGTACTTGTGCTGCCGAATCAATCGAACGACGTGCCGATAGTGCGTTCGGAGTGCAACGAGCAGAAGAAGAACGACAAGAGTTTATGAGAATTCGGCTAGAAGGCAAGCGTATTCGCCGACGACTAACGGATGCCATCAAAAGCTACATCGAACGCCATCCCGAACTATCAGAAAACAGTCGCAAATGGCTTTACGTTAATGCTTCTCAACGAGTAACTTTAGTTGTGTTTGGACGCAAAGCTAAGCGGTTAGCTGAAGATTTGGGCGTTCATCCCGATAATCTACGAGATGCGCTGACTTCTGATGAATTAATCCTGCTGCAAGAAGTAGAGGATACCGCTATCCGGCTGATTGACATTCAGGATATCCATTCCGATGATGCCATTCAACAGAGCGCTGAAAGGTTGCTGATTCAGGTGCAATCAAGAGCTTTGAAACTTAAATAAGTCATCTAGCCCCGGAAATCAACTGGGGCTTTCTCATGACATCACCCGAATATCCAGCCTGTTCCTGTGATGCTGACTCTCTATGACTTGGAGTATTCGGAGATATTCAACAAAATGGGAAGGTTAAAGATAATTATCAAAGTTTAATCCTGATTAAAATACCACGACATGAATATTAAAGTAATATCGCGTTATTTTTATCATTCAAGCTATGAAACTAAAGTCATCTTTATTTTATAAAACAGCTTTGGTGGCAAGTATGTTACTAGCACCTGCCATCGCTTTTAGTACCAATGCTCAAGCCCAAACAAGAAATGCTGGTGAAACTTATCGCTCTAAATGTAGTTTTTATGGACAGAATCAACCACAGGCACAAAAAATAGGCTGTGGTATTAAACAGACTACAACTCAAATTATCATTACCTGGAATGATGGATTTAAGACCACTTTGAAATCTTCAGGAAATGGAAGTTGGAAATCAATGCCATCTCAAGCCAAAGCACAAGTACGATTTTATACGGGTACTGGACGAGTAGCTCACGTTGAAATCTACGCAGGTTCAGGCAAAGGAATTATTGTTGTCAATCCCTAATCAATCGTATATGGGATTTACCCATCACAGCTAGTGCTGTCTTGAGCTTTGCAACTATTGCGATTAGTTCTGGTATATTTGTTGGAGAAACTACATCAAACGCCATCTAATTTTCTTCAACTTCGACCGCCAACTGATTTCAAGAACTTTTCAAACAGACTGCTAGGCGACACTAATTATCTGACCCCCGGTCAAACTGGTAAAATCATACGTTCTGCTACCAGCTATGAGTTTTTCAAACTCGGAAGTTATCATAATGCTGCTACCCTTGGTGAAGTTTATCGTTGTTCCCGATATTCCAACGGTATAACTGCCTGATGTTAATTCCAGTGTATCTTTACCGTTTCCGCCATTGAAATTACCGTTACCAAAACCCTTGAGATAGTCTTTACCATTTCCTAGGAACACGTTACCGCTACCCTCAAAGCCTCCATCAGCAATAATGGAGTCTTTACCATTACCAGTATTAATAACACCCTCACTAAAAACACCCTCGTTGTAAATGACACCAGTGCTAGTGATTATGTCGTCACCATCTCCAGTCTCAATGACGTTGTAGTTGTCAAGGGCACGGTTAGGAAAGTATTTAGAGGCAGTGAGAGCAAGGGAATCGTTACCCTCTCCTAAAAACAACCCGCCAGAGTTGTAAAGTCCTCCCTGTAAAATGATGGAGTCGTTACCACTACCAGTATCAATTGTACCGTCGTTGACGCTGCTGTATAATGGCAAATTGCCATTGTGCTCGGCAATGATGGAGTCGTTACCATTACCAGTATTAATTGTACCGTTGTTGTAGAGGATATAATAATTGCCAATGGCAGTTATTATGTCGTTACCATCACCAGTATTAATTGTACCGTTGGAAGAGTTAGTGATACCGCTGCCACTGCTGGTTGTACCAGTGATTATGTCATTGCCATCGCCAGTATTTATAGGCCGGTAATTGAGAATGCCACCGAATTTGGTACCAATGCCAGTTATTATGTCGCTACCATCACCGGTATTGAAGGTATCCCAATTGTTTTCGATGCCGAAAAAGCCAGTACCCGTTATTGTGTCGTTGCCATTTCCAGTATTGAGGGTGCCAGACTGACCCAAAATGCCACGATCTATGCCAATACCCGTAAGTATGTCGTTACCCTCACCAGTATCAATGATGCCTTCTACGTTGTAAATACCATAACCCGTAAAAGAATTGTTGGTTGGGTCATTGAAAATGCCCGTGAGTCTGTCGTTACCGCCATCGGTATTAAGCGTGCCAGTGTTGACAACGCCACCTTTGGGGGCAGGAACCCCAACGCCGGGGTTACTGTTCCCACTCTTACCATTGATTATTTCGTCGCCAGCAAGAGTATTAGTAATGCCCGTATTGAGTATTTGCTCAGTCCCAAACGCGGGGACAATATCAGCCTTGTTGGTAAACGTTAGACTTGAAAGTTCGATTGCCATCAAAAAACCTCAGAATAAAGAGAGATAACGTTAATGTACAACTTGTATTTGTATCACAAATTACAATACATCAATTTAATATAGCTATCGATCACCCTCAATCTCCTTCAACTTCCATCTGCAACTGATAAACCCTTAGACTTGGATGTTCGCCCAGCAGCAACCAGCAATATCTTTCAACGCTTGGGGTAGGTCGCGCTCCTTGACGGTACAGGAATATTGGCTCGTTTCTCATCAATGCGGTAAATATCTCCCGTTCCCTGTCTTTGCCATCATCCCAGATGAGGTGAGCTTTGGCGAAATACCCAGCACCCATCAAACTGGCGAACAACCATTCCATCATGGCTTGCTGCTGTTCCTCAGTTAGCGGGGATTGACCGTAGGTATCGATTGTGGGTGACTGAGATTTGGGTTTGAGCGAGGCGATAAGGGCGCTGGCAAGGTTGAGGTACTTTTTCATAGACGGTTGGCGTAGGTTCTCACTTGATGCCCGGTTACAATAGTCCGGACAGTTTTCAATCACAAATGGTAGAATGCGGGTTCCAGCTTCCCGGCTCTGTGAAATATTAACGGTAGAATGAAGGTTTGAGTCGCTGCTCAAAAAACTGTCCGGAGTATTGCGGTTAAAGAGCTTTTTTTAAAGTTATCAACCAAACAACAGAATTAACAGCCAACAAAAAGGTATAAAAAATATAGATTGATGGAGCGCAGAGAGATCGACCTAAAGAAGGCATTTTAAGTGTTTTTAAAAAGCCGAGCGGGTGAACTAGACCTTCGGGTATCGAACGGGTATTAAAACTTTCATCTAAGGCGCTTTGATTATTCAAGAATTGGGTAAGTGCATCGACTCTTTGTATGCAATAAAATTGCACTCTCCAATAGGTCGCTTCTAACAACCAAAAACCAAAAATTATAACGTATCCCAGCGGAACTAACGCATCTATTTTGCTGGCAAACGCCCAACCAATCAGCGCTACCCAAATGGTAATTGCCGCTGTTTTTAACTGCTGCAAAATTGTATTGAAGTTAGCTATTTTTTTCTCTAGTTCCTCTGCTCCTTTTTGGAGCATTGCTAGCTGAAATTCAAATCGATCCATATTTGATTCGGAGATGGCTGATTGTTCCCGTCTGGTTAACTAACTTTAACATACCAAATTCTAGCAATTTCACTTACCAAAAGGCTGTCCCCACCACTGCCAACACTCTTTATTGAAGGGCGACTTCCACTTGTAGATTAGGTCTGACTCTAATTGCAGCCGCTGTTTTCGATTAGCCGGCGCTCCGTACCAAAAAGCAATACCCACAGCGACATCCAGGGAATACCGCCGGTGCAGTTCGATGTAGCTGCCAACATAGCCGTAGCAGTAATGGTTCACCCACCGTTGCTTAGGAGTGCGGTGAGTTTCCCCAACATACAGAAGTAAAGGTGTTGGCTTAGCAGCATCGATAACAAAGTATAAGCAAGTGCGATCGCCCCAATCCGGTTTATCGCAGAATGAGAGGTTGTGCAGTTGCAGGGAAAATGGATCGAGGGCATCGCAAGGGTTAGGTGCTAACTCGAACAGCGTTTGTTGTTGAGGTTGACTGGATGAAGCAGATTGCTGGTAGTCGAATATGCGCTGTTTCCATTGGCACAAGGCATCGGCACTCATTTCTAGTTGATAAGGTTGCCTTGAATAATTGGGTTTTTGTGTTGAAAATAGTTCGAGTTGCTTCACGGTATCGGTATCAAAATCAGTGAGTTAATTTACTTTTGGTGTATGCTGCTTCCCAAAAAACTTTCGATTAAGTTCGGGATTGTCGCGAATTAAGCGCAGCAGCACGGGCAGTTGTTTTTGATAAGTTTTGGCAAGTTCTCCGACAACTTTAGCATCTTCGGCGGTGATGCGACCAGCTTGATAGATTAGTTCCTGGGTATCCAATTCTAAATGATGCGCTAATAACTTAATAATCTCCTCACTTGGCGCATACTCAGTGCGATTGTTCTCTAGTTTGGAAAGATAGGTGTAATCCACCTTTACCAATGCAGCCAAATCTCGCTGGCTGTATCCCTTATTGTGACGTGCTTCTCTGATGCAGTTGCTAAAAGTCTGATTCATAGCTTTTTCCTATTTTTTTGCCAGCAGATCGCAAGCACGGTTAATGCTCTAGCTCTAATGCTGCTCTAAGCCTGCATAACGATAGAAAAAAGTCGCTCCAACTACAGCGATTTTTCCATGCTTGCTGCTGCCAAGCGAGCTTGGATCACTAATAGATTTAGAGGATCGATTCTGATGCCAAAAACCATGAGCTTTTGATGCAGAACGTACTTAGCAAGCTGGCTTTTGATTTTGGGCGAACATACAACTAAATCAAAATTCTGCATCTTTTGAGTATTTTGTTGCACCCAATCTAATGTCACGGCTGTTGGTTCGATATTATTGATGTTGCAGGTACTCAGGTGTTGCATCGTTTGGCTGCCTGATTGGTCTCGGCACACAAACAACACCTTAGAATTGCGGGGCAAGGCAGAAATATAGCTTAATAATTGCATATCTGGTTGCACGTCAATTCCAATCACTTCTTTATTAGAATCAGCTATCCAATCAGCTACATCCCACAGATGTTTAGTGCTGGTTATCACGAAATCAGCACCTGCAAGTTCTTTTAATGCTTGTGGTTCTTTGGATTGTAATTTTGTCCAATCAATTGATTGTACAGATAAGCCAGTGTCAGTTTGAAGGCTTTGAATTACGTCAATAGTATCGGGCAGAAAATTGACAAAGACTAAATTTAGTTGGTGGCGCTGTTTTAATGCGGCTTGTGCGTAAGCAGCACCGGAGAACTCGGCGGCAGTAATTCCAAATTGAGATGCTGCATTAAAAACTTCCCCGAGCATATCGTAGAAATGCTTGCGGTTTGCTAGTTGCCGAACTTGGGCGGAATCAGCAACAAAAGTACCTTTGCCACGATGACCCACGAGGTAACCGGTAGCTATTAATTCGTTATATACGGATATAACGGTACTATAACCAATCCGTAAATGCTCTGCTAAACGAGCAAGTGGTGGTAGCGCTTGATTCGGTTGGAGTTTGCCCAGGACGATCAACAACTTAATTTGTTCGACCACCTGAGCTGGAATTGTAATTGGTGCCTCAGGATCGACAACAATAGGTGGCAGCAACACTTCTTTCATTTTGCTCGAAACAGACATAACACCCTGCTAACCCTTTAATTAAAATTGCCTGCCCCCTAGACATCAGGGTTTCAAGCTAGTCAGATTTTTATTAATTAATTTATCAACTTACAATAGTCCGGACAGTTTTCAATGACCAACGGTAGAATGGGGGTTCTGGGTTCCAGGCTCTGTGAAATATTAACGGTAGAATGAGGCTTTGGGTCGCTGCTCAAAAAACTGTCCGGAGTATTGAACTTACTCAGTTACTTGAAAAGCCCACATCCTACCGGCATAGATTCGATTTATCCATAAAGGCTGAGAACGGCGTTCAATCTTGCGACAGTCTCGAAGTTGGATTATTTTGTGCAAGTCTAATTCTAAAGTCGCATATATCTCAGTCATGTCGCTCAAAAAACGGTGGGGATTGTCAAACTGATTTGAAACCACCTCCAAAGCTAGCTCATCTGATTGAGACCTCACTATAACTTCAGGGAGATGCCAGATTTTTACCAAATTGGGAGTCATACCCACAATTTGTCGCCGCTGGTTAACCAGCAAAATTCCAGCAGTGCTTTGGTTTTTAAAATCTGATGCTAAATCGAAAGCGGACGGCATCCTGTTAATTAGCATAAACGCCGCATCCTTAAAGACTAAGGAGTCTAGCTTAACAGCGTTCCCCACATCTTACCGCACTTTGCTTTTTTGAATGCAGAATTAATTTGGTTGACCAGTAATATATTACTGGTATAGCATAGTAAAATCCACAAGAACTCTGAAAGGAGAAACTTATGAAGTGGCTTTTGGACTTTGGGGCGGAACACCGCGAGAACTTGCTTTCGGGGTCTTTTTACAAAACGCTAGCAGCCGCACACCATCCAGAAAATGTCAGGGGTTGGGTGCGCCAGCTATTTTATCAATCTAGCGATTTCACCTCGGCTCTGGCTTTGCGGTACTCTATGTGTCGCGACCCACGCTACCAAGGCTGTTTTGCACAACACGCAGCAGAAGAGGTGGATCACTGCACGCTGTTAGTGGATTGGATGCACAAACACGATTTCCTGAAGCCAAGAGAAAACCCCAGAATAGTCACCCCAACCCTGGCAACCAAGTTAGTCAGTGCGTACTGTTTTAGAACGGTATTTCGTGAATCATACGAGCACCAAATCATCGCCATGAACCAGATTTTAGAGGGCGTGAGCTACGATTTCTTTTCGGCTGTCATCCCCGTGTTTGCCCAACTCTGGCTAAAAACTAACTGCTATTGGAGAATCCACAAAGATGTAGACCAACAGCATTTAGCAATGGGCATAGACCTCATCCCCCAGTGCGGCCCAGAGTCGGAACAAGGTCAAGAATACGCTCGCATCGTCGAGGAAACGGCTTTGCTCTACGGTCGGATGCTCGATTGTTGGAGTACCGCATATTACCCGAGCAATGAAGCCGAAATTGTTCCAGCTTGTACTGCACCTTTGTTGGCTGTTGGCTAACGTTCAGCGCTAGAAAATAACGGTAATGCAAGCGGTGCGAACTGCGTCACTGTTTTTTAGTTCAGCCAACTAGATCGAACATTAGTTTAGCTAGCCTTTTTCTGCGATTCCCTCAAGCACCTGGCCATCAACAGCATTGCTTGATTCTCCTCAGTCTCGTCTTTGAGCTCCGATAGCGCCCGTTCGATTCTCAAGAGCGGGTGTTCTTCTCTTTCCCTTTTCTTATCGAAGGCGTTCTTTTGAGAGCTGACGATGCGGATCACCTCCGCACACTCGCTGCGCGGCCGCAACTGCGCGATCGCCTCCATGCACCGCCACAGTAAATCGCTCGACAAATCCTGCTTTCCCTGCCGCACTTTGCTCCAGGTCTGCCGCGCTATGCCGCTTAGTTCCGCTAAGTCTTTGCCGTGGATGTCCGCCTGTTCTTCACAAAGCCACTTTAGTAAAGGAGATACGGGTTCAGCCATTGTAAATATTTATTGAGTAATTGTCACTTCAAAGGGACGAGAGGGATAATAAGTTTTCACTGATTAGTGAATTTATTGACTTATCAGGTAATTACAAATTAACACATCTGACAAGCCAGCTAAAAAAATAACCCGTCGCACTGGAAATGCTTCGGGCGCAAATAAATTTTTCTTTTCTTTTCAATAGGAGTCTACCATGACACATATTTCCGAAAATAGCAACACCAAAACGGATATGAGCCTGCTGAAGTTTTGGGAGCAGGAGGTGTTACCCAGGCTCAATGCAGACTTGGTGTACGACCATCCATCACACGCTTTCCAGCGGAGCAGCCAGAAGTGGCGGGGAGGCAGTCCCTTCAGAAAAAGTAAATCAGGAACTTCATTTGCGGTGTGGCCCGATACTCTGCGCTTCTACGATGCCGGGTGCGAATTTGCAGGCGACCCCATCGCTTACATTCACAGCATTAAGGTAGGTCGGTGGGAACATCCCAAGGGCATTGATTGGGTAGAAGCGCTACGAGAAATAGCTTCTAGGGTCGGCGTAGCTCTACCTCCAAGGGAACTCAACACGCGAGAAATCGAAGTAGCCGCGAAGTGGGAAGCGCGCCGGGGAATATTGGCAGCGGTATACGCTCAGTGCCGGGATTGGCTGTGGGGTGAAGAAGGAACCAGTGCCCTCAACCACCTGATTGCCGAAAGGGGCATTCCTAGGGAAGCGATCGCCGAGTTGGGATTGGGCTACTACTACAGTAAGGATGAAGTTGCATCTCAACTTAAAGAGCACAAGCATAACTTAGAGATAGCTGAAGAGGTTGGGGTGCTCACCAGCAAGTGGGAGGGATACGTTACTTTCCCGTGGCATACAGCTTTAGGACAACCGCTGACGGTGTACGGTCACTGTCCGACGAAACCTTTGCCGCTCAAGAAAAACCACCGGGGGTGGAAAGGCGAGAGAGATGCGGCTTACCGAACTTGGGGCAAACTATCGGAAGCTCAGAAACTAGAGCAACCTTGGACTGAGCCAACAATTCCCAAGAAATACGCTTGCTGGAATCCTCATGATGAGGAGGGGGCCTGGCTGGCAACAAAGGAATCGCCGCTTTACTTCGACAAGGCGATCGCTGCGGGTCATAAAGAAGTGGTGGTAGTTGAGGGCGTTACCGATGCAGCAGTTGCTCAAGCACTAGGAGATACCAGGGTTATTGCTTGTGTCGCGGCTAGTTTGTCGTTCGAGCAGGTGCAATCCCTGCGACGTTCGGGAATCGAGAGGGTGATTATCTGCCTAGACCCGGATAGCGCCGGGGATAAAGGTATTGAAAGCTGCATCAAATCTTTGTTGTTGGCGGGCATCATTCCTTATGTAGCTCCACGGTTGCCCGTAGGTGAAGATGGCGATGGCGACCCCGATAAATTCATCATCAGAAATGGCATCGATGCTTGGTTGGAACATACCAATTTAGAGAAAGCTGAGCATGGATTGAGGTGGAAAGCCCAACAAATTGCCGGCTCCAAGGGAAATACTGATGCTGACAAACAAGCAGTGCTCAAAGAGGCAACCAAGTGGGCAACGCATATAAAGGATGCAATGGTGCTCAATATCTTTTTCTGGCCCACGATAGGCGAAGTGTTGGGAAATTCACCGCCACCCTGGTTAAAGGAATTCGGCAAAGAATTGAGTGAAGTAGCGAACCGGGATGATTCAGCAAGCAAGGAAGTTACCAAGTGCCCAGACCGCAAGCGGGATGCGTTTTATCGAAACCTGTGCGACAAGTTGGGTCTGGACTTCAATTACTACACCAGGGGGCGAACCTTTGATGACTTTGTGGTGAGGAAAGTGTTTGGGCAAGATTACAAAGCGATCAACAGCGCCATGTATCAATACACCGGGTCGGGATGGTGGATGCGACAGGATGAGAAACGCTGCGAACACGCGATCGCTACTTGCAGCGAAAAGGTATTCAAACTCCGACAAGTTAGCAAATGGAAATGGGAAGAGACGTTCCCTTTTTCTAGTGAAAGTTGCACCAACTCAGCACTCAAGTACGCCATGAAGCGCCTTTACTTGGAACCTCCCCAACACAGGCACTTTAGAGCTTTTAAGAATGGTACCGTGGATATGAGAACGGGAGAACTACTACCCCACGACCCCACTCATTACCTCACTTCTGCCATTGAATCAGATTACGTTCGCGATCGCCCTTGCCCCCAAGTTTTTCTCGACTTTATCATCTCCGCTTTTGGGGAAGACCAACTGGATGCGGTGAGAGCCTACACTTCCATGCTGATTGACCCTACCGCACCCGACGGTAAGTTCATCCATGTCATCGGGCCTTCGGGTTCGGGTAAGGGAACATTAGTCAGACTCTGGGGTGAAATCTTTGGCTTAGAGGATTCCCATTCCGGTGATTTCGCGGAGTTGAGCAATCCCGAATCGCGGCACCAACACCTGACCGGTAAATCTTTGTACACCATTCCCGACACCGGGGGTTACATCACCGGGATTAGACCCTTTTACGAATTGGTGGATAATGGCAAACTTTCAGGTCGGAGTCTTTATTCATCCTGCGGGTACACCAAAGAATGGAACTGCCGCTTTGTTGCAGCTTCCGTTGACCACCTCCAAATCGAAAATGCCGGGGATGGCTGGGACAGGCGGTGTTTGCCTCTTCTATCAAAGGGCCGGGAAGGATTGGAAGATCCCTATTTGCGTCACAAACTCTCTGCCGTCAAAGCGGATATCGTATCTTGGGCCCTGGCAATGCCGAGACAAGAGCGCGATGCTCTGCTGCTGCAACCTTCCAAGAACAACCGCATCCGCCTCGCCAAACTCGATGCAGCTACCTACGGCGACCCGGTACGCAGCTTCATCGACCTTTGCTTCCGACCTTCCGACTCTACTTCCCAAATCCAGAACCACGAATTGCACAGTTGGTTTATTGCATATTGCAAAGCGCATGGCTACTCGGATAACCGGGGTATGAGCAAGTTTATCTCTCACCTCAAAACTGTAATTCCCCAACATCACGTACCCCGATTACGCAAAGACGGCGAGTTACAACCCGCTCACTGGACTCACATGGCTCTGATACCAGGCGTCATGGTCGATGTTTCCCTAACTGAAGATGTTTCCAACGGCTACCAGGGTAAACCCAACCCACAACACCCCGAACCTGAGTGGCGGTGTGCCAAATTCCGCTGCTGTGAAGGTGGTTTGTTGGCTTTTGAAGAATGGAACGAACGGAACATGATGGGGGGCATTACTCCTGACTTTGATCAAGAAAGCAATGGCAATGCTAATACGCAAGGAAATGAAGAGGTCAGGGTATTTCTCAACCAACAGCATGGCTCCCATCAGAAAACAGGGGAGGAGTTGAATTCTGCCCCGAATACCCATGTCTACCCTACTCAAACCCATACTCAACCAGAAATTGAGGGAGCGGGGGGAACTAGCCGAAGTAGCCCGAGCTCTTGCGTTCGCTCAAATCGAGTGCAAGCGATCGATGAATGGGTGTCCCAGTTGTCAGAAGTGGCCAACCGTGGCACAACCTACGAAGCGGTAAAGGGATTGGGAGTACCGGATAACCTGCGCCCAGAAATATTTGCTGCGTTGACACCTCCGGTAAAAGAACGGCTCAAAGAATTGAGGAAAGAGTTCGAGGGGCGGATTCCTCAAGATGTCCAGAAGTGGAGGGAGGCGATCGCAACTTGGTCGGCTTTAGATGCAGAAACTCTCAATACTCAGTGGCAGCAGTTTGATTTGTGGAGCCAATGTTTGTTGGGTATCGGTAATTGGGTTGAGAGAATCACTCGATCGGGATTATTTGAGTTGGCAGCATCGGTATATTCCCAAGCAATTGAATTAGCTACAGAGAAGTCTGAGCCTTTTGTTGATGCAGACGAAACTAATGCCGAACCAAAACAACTCAATTTGTTGCCAGAATTTCAGCCACCTTTAGAATCCGAAAACAGATTTTTATCTGAATCCGAAGATTGGTTTTAGCATGACTAATAACCTGAAGCGAGCTTTCTTAAGTCGGAATTAAGAATGCCAAAGAATTGCTGACATCTGCTGAACTACTGATTTAATCATTTGGTTTGATTGACCTACAAAAAGGGAGTGTCAACCATGCTGCGATCGCTTTCACTATTTACGGGTATCGGCGGCTTTGAATTAGCGGCTGCTGCTCTGGGTTGTTTTCAAGTCGAACAATTTGTTGAAATCGATGAGGACGCTCAATATGTACTCCGACAGCACTATCCCCGCATCCCAATCCACAGCGATATCCGAACTTTTAGCGCTACAAGAGGACAATACGACTGCATCTGGGGAGGCTTCCCATGCACTGGTACGAGTAATGCCGGGAAGCGAGGAGGATTGGCTCATCCAGACTCAAGTCTGTGGTGGGAAATGCTCCGAATTATCCTCGAAGCCAGACCCAGCTTTGTTATTATCGAAAATCCAGAAGGCTTGCTCCTCCGAGGAGGTAGAGAAGTATTTGCCTCTCTCACAATGGCAGGATATCGTGTCGAAGAGCCGCTCCTCCTATCGGCAAAGGAAGTCGGAGCAGGCCATCAAAGAAACCGAGTTTTTATCGTCGCTTTCCTTCAGGACTTTGCACAGCAGCAATACGAGCACCAATTCAAAACCTGCGGGGCTGACCAAGTGCGAACAATCGCTCAGGAAGCTGGGCGTCATTTCCGCATCCCATTATTTATCCGCAATGGGGATGGAGTTGATATTTGGATTCCCCCTGGACTGGACAAAATGCCTTCAATCTCAGACTTTCAAGTCAAGAGCAAAACCAAAGGTCGAATCAGAGCCAGATACGTCTTTGCCAAAACAGTCATGCCCGGACAAGCTTACGTTGCTCTCAAACGAGTGCAGTACCTCGCCCAAGCTTTTGGAATCATCGATTAAAAATATTACCGAGTTTGCATTATCGGGACTGGGTATTAGCTTCGGCAAAACCTTGGCTTATCTCCCCCACAAAACAGCAACTCGCCGTATTTGGAAAGACAGCCACGCCCAGAAATTCACCAACGCTTTCAACCAAAACAAACTAATCAAAGCTTTGGATCGAGATATCCGCTACGGAGGCAAACAAATTGGTTGGTGTCGGTTGCTCTGCGCTCCCTACAAAGAAAAACTTGCAGCCATGCCCGATGAAGATTTGCAGGCTGAGGGTGAGATGTGCGAGTCAGTCGAACAGTTCATCAAGCAATACTTTAAAGGCAACAGCAGCCTTGAAGTATGGGTGATTCGGTTTGAATTTATGCCATTAGATCGAACAGCATCAACCAAGACTACTGAAATGCTTGGTGTATACTCTGATTCTATAACTGAAGGTGACAGCAATTGTGCTATTACTTTATCAGACCAGAGTATACACCAAGCTCAATCAAGCGGGTCTATTGTATGTTCTGACTCTGCAAGTACAACTAATAGCAACTCTCCCATCAATTCAGAAACAGATAGTATACACCAAGCTTCATTAACACCCCTTGGTGTATACTCAACGATTCAGAATAAAGTTAACAGCAGCTTTAGCATTACTCTAAAAGGTGAGAGTATACACCAAGCCTCACCCGCACCTCATCCAAAGGATAAAAATAGCGCTATTTCTTTCCCAACTGCTATCACAACTAATAGGATAGAAGCATCTTCAGTCTCTGCCTCGCAGGAACATCAAAGAGTCTCTGGTATATACCACGATGGCGACAACCCAACTAATGCTAACACCGCCATCTCTTTGCTAGTTGAGAGTATACACCAAAGCTCAATACCGAGTCTTGGTGTATACCCCAATGATGCCAATCAAAGCGACAGTAATGCAGCCAATGATTCACTAGCCGAGAGTATAAATCAAACGACTGTAGTTCAGGGAGGCAGCGGGTTAGTGTATAGTTTTTGGAAAGGTGAAAGCATAGTTAACCACTACCGCTACAAAGTTAAGGTGAACGGTAAATGGAAGGTAAGGAGTATCTACATTCCTGTTGGTAAATTGCCAAAAGTCAGAGAGGCTATCACCAATAATGTAGGAGTAGCTGCAATAGTTACGGGGATATTAGGTAAAAAAATAGAAGAATAAACAGTTACTTTTAAACAAAGTCTCAAAGCTAATTTGAAAGCTTCAATTCGGTACAGTCTTCCTTCGTTGCTGTGGCATAAATTCCTGCTTTATATGCTTTGGGAAGATTTTAAATTAGCTAGATTGCTATGAGGGGTATTACCCCTGAGTTTTTGGTGAAAAGCGATCGGGGCATAGTGAGGGGTAAGACCATACATTATGCCCTGATCAGCAAAAATATAACGCTATATCAATATTTATAGAACTATCAAGGTGATCGGGGCATAATGAGGGGTCTGACCACACAGTCTGCCCTGATCACCAAAAACATAACCTAAAATCAAGGGTTTGAGAGGGGTGATCAGGGTGATCAGGGCGATCGGGGTACTACTTCCCAAAAAAATGAAAGGGTGGAGGTAGTTCCCAGCAAC
This sequence comes from Microcoleus sp. PH2017_24_DOB_U_A, assembly GCF_020738205.1. Taxonomy (NCBI): domain Bacteria; kingdom Bacillati; phylum Cyanobacteriota; class Cyanophyceae; order Oscillatoriales; family Microcoleaceae; genus Microcoleus; species Microcoleus sp. PH2017_24_DOB_U_A. Next base: position 5,899 of record NZ_JAEQCT010000103.1, on the reverse strand, counting down.
AAGACACCCCCCTTATAAAAAAAGAGAAGTAATGCCCGATCGCCCTGATCGCCCCGATCGCTTTTACTCAAACCCATACATCATAAGGAAACCAGGGGGCGATCAGGGCAGATCGAAGTACCCTGATCGCTCCCGATCGGGGCGATCGCTTGCTCGGGATAGATGAATGGGTATTCAAGCTTTCAGAAGCAGCCAACAGGATATTAAAGTAGCGATATCTTAAGAATCACAGTTCCGGATCGGGCAATGAGTGGCAAGGGAGAGGTTTATTAGACAGACTCGAACTTCGGTGCAACTTCACTTGTCAAAGCGAATATGGATTCGCGCCAACCTTGCAGATTGTCCAAGTGGTCGTAGGAAATCGCCAGCAGTGTCCCAAAACCGCCAGAAGATTGCAGCATTTCCCCAATTTTGTCAGTCACTGTCTCCTGAGTCCCGACGATCCAGCAGTGCTTTGCCAAATACTCAACCGTGACATCCGAATCCGCTACGTCTGGATGGTGCTTGCAAGCTGAAAGCGCACCCAATTTTTTGAAAAACGGCAAGAAATAATTGCGGTAAAAATCTCCCATCGATCCGTTTACCGTCTTTTCCCATGCCTCACTCTCGCTGGACGCAATGTAGATGTCGCGTCCCACGCGCCAATTGCTACGCAAAGGTGTCCGGTTAGCAGCGGCAGCACCCAGAGAGTAAGCATCCCACTGACTGGCTAAATAAGTATCGCTGTAGGAGATGCTGACGGGGATAAAACCTTTCAAACCAGACCAGTGCAAACTCGGAGACTTCGGGCTGAAACCGGCTACGGCAATCGGCGGATAAGGTTTCTGGTGTGGCGTGAGATGAAAATTGAACACCCCGTCCAAATCAGGTTCTGGGCGACGCACCACCCAGAACTTGCCTCGATACTCGAAGGGTTCGGAACTCTGCCAGAGTTTTAGCATAATTTCCAGCGATTCTTCGGTCATTTCGCGATGCTGACCGGCCATACCGTCTACGTCGAACATCGCCCAGTCTGTTGGGACGCCGCTGGCACCGATGCCCACGATTAATCGGCCTCTGGAAATGCGATCGAGCCATGCAATGCGATGTGCCAACTCCGCCGGATGGTGATACGGTAACAAAAAAGATCCGGTACACAAAGTCAAATTTTGAGTTTGCAAAATTGCCTGGGCAATCAGTAAATCGGGAGATGGAAGCGGCTCCATTCTCACCGTGTAATGTTCGCCAATCCATGCTTCGCGACAGCCTACTTTGTCGAGGAATTCGAGATAATCAAGATTGTGATAGTGTCCTTCTGCATAGTCCCGACCTGGTGGATGACCCGGCATCATAAAGACTCCTATTTTCATGCGGCTTTGCCTCGTTATGTGGTTTGTCAACAGGTAAGGATTGGTTAACCAAATCAGTCTGGGACGGACATACACTCTCGGTAGAGCTCGTAATACGCACCCAGCCCGCGTCAAGCGTCCTCTTTAAAAACGCCTCTTTTACGTTAATTCCTAAAAGCAGTGGTCGCACCGCAAACAAGCTTCAAAGCAACGGCAATGAAACTGATAGGATGTGGCCGTTGCCTTTGGCTGCAACGGGTGCAAGGTATAGTTGTCTCGATCGACTTTGAAGGTTGGTGGCAGTCTAAATGCGAGTCACACAGCAGGTCTTCAGGCGAGGGAATCAATGTTAAATGCTATCTTTGACAACTTTGTCTAACACAGCCCGCTCAGTATCATGGTACGAGGTCTGATGGAACGTGTCTTTGGCAACGAGCAACTAGACACCATCTTTGAAAAAAAAACGCTCGCAACCAGTACGCACGAGAGCAATTTCCGAACGCCCCGAACGCCCCGCCATATGAAAGCTCAAATCCATACGCAGCAACGCAATCAAAGAGCAATCTGGGAATAATGAGGGGTGAAACCCTCTACTTGGTTTCGCTCGCCCTTATCGCCCTTGTGATTTCTTCTCAAACCCATACGCATCAAAGAAATCAGGGAGCGATTGGGGCAACTTAGCGGGTTTGACCCCTTGTTGTACCCCGATCACTGGTAATGGATCTGTAAGGTGGTACTACAGCTTTCACAAGGCTTGTGGAAGGCACAACCTATGAGGCTCTGATGTGCGGTGTAATCGAATCAATTATCAAGTGCTGCTTTAAAGGCAACGGCAGTTTAGGAGTTTTGCTGCTTCGCGTTGAACCTGCGCCAGCGGATCATCTTGGTGTATGCTCGGCCGCTGCCAGTAAAATTAATAGTTACCTTTGAATTACTTTACGAAGCAAGAGTATACACCAAGCTTAGTTGTAGGCTTTGGTGTATACTCTGAATCGACCAATAAAGGTGACAGCAATTATTCCCTTACTTCAATATATTTGATTATTATTCGTTTACAAAAATGCGTAAGCTATTGTATTGATATTTCTTAGTTTGATTAACTTTCGATTAATTCAACTAATAATGCGGCAGGAATGCGATGCAACCACTTTTCTAAATTAGCACGGTCTATAGATTCCAACTTTGCCACAACTCCCCCGATCAATAGCGCTCGATCGTCCAAAGAATTGGGAGGATTGCTTTGTTCTAATTGAGATTAGTGGAACTCCTCACTAAAGACGTTAACCTCATCTTCAGTCATGTAAGAATTTCTCACCTAACCGGGAACCCAATCTTTCATCGAGATAACATCAGCCATCGCTATAATCCTCAAGTCAACCCACTAATTTTGGCTTCAATTTAACTATTAGTAAGAATGGTAGAATATTACCCTCAAACTTTCTTGTGAAGTAGCAAAACTTCCTCCTAAGTTTCAGCACGTTGAAGTATCAGCCGATAATATGGCTATCCGCAAAGCTTTGGAATCAGGAGATATCGAAGCAGAGAAAATTGCCCAATTCGGAGAACGTGAAAACCACTTAAGAGTTCGGTAAACTTAGCATTTAACCCTGACAATATCATAACTAAAATAGCAATATTTCAGGGTTTAGTGTTAAAATAAAAAATAGAATTGACTTAAAAATAACGGCTATCGCTAGGGCAGAAAACATAGCAAATTTGAGGTTAAAGCGTGAACTGTACTTTGGGTTTAGATTGCACACAAATGGGCTTTGATGAATGCGGAGAGTGCGTCAACGAAGAACTTTGTCATGAATACACAAAAGCTTGGGATTTATACGACATAGTGCTGTTAAAAGGATTCCCAGGGGCGGTATTTGTATGCTGGCATGGCAGAGATGCGAATACCGAATGGACTAACGAACAATGGGGATTCAAGCACCTGAACAACTGCGACTGGTTGCTGCACCATACAGCATCATTGAATACTTTTACTGAGTGGCAGCACGCCTATTACAAACTAAGCTCCAGAAAAAAGACGGCATACGTTCGCACTGACTTGTTTGATAAATTTGAGTGCTTGAGAAAGCAGGTAGACATCGAATACGGAAAGCACCAAGAAATCAGGGTTCCCATGCCTTTTTAATAACAGGATAAAGAACAATGACAATAAAGATTCACAAATTCCTCAAGAATGCTGGCTTTGTGAAATGTCGGCACCTGCACCATCACGAACGCGGATACACCTTAAAACCTCATAAATCCGAAGGCATAATTTAACTATTTTTTAACTCTTTTGAACTTTTGGATAAGGCAAACAAAGTTTTGAGAGCAGAAGGAATTAAGGCGTTAAAACTTTGCCTCATCAATCTAAAAGATGTTTTCTAATTGTTGGACTAAATCAGGAGGAACAATCATGATAGGAACACAATTTATCGAATTACCCGTAACCATGCCACCCATGTTACCTGGGATGGTCGGAGTTAGCAACGTTCAATACTTTGCTCTTTACTATCAAGGAAGCAAAGCAACATGGAGTAACGGCAGGGGAATGGGTACGTTCAGTTACTTCGCCTGCTATGAACCGCTAATAGAACACATTGCCCTAGCAATTCACTTAGAACCATATAACTTAGGTTCTGATGATGTTTTTCCAGAACACGCTATCTTATGCGATTGCGCTTTGGGCAAGATGTATGTCGGCGCGTACAAAGAAATCCATTACTTTTTGTCGCAACAGCATTCAGATGAGTTGCGCCAATTTACAGAACAAGAGTTTGAAGCAGCCGTAAAAGCCTTACAGGATATGAGCTTCGAGCAGATGCAGCGGTTGGGAATGTTCGAGATGTTCGGCAATACTAACCCACAAGCCTGCCAACAAACCGTAGAGATGGTGGAATGGCTAGACCAACAAGTCACCGAAGGTTTGATCCAGCACTACATCCAACTAGCTAATCGGGGTAATTGGACAGCAATGAGGGCATTAGAAACTCTCCAGCGTAGAATCTCAGAAGCTAGAAAGCAACAATAGGAATCAGAGAAAAATTAAAATTTATGCCGAGGAAGTATCGATATTACAGCCTCGGCATGGGTATAAAACACTGAAATTTTAGTGAAATAGGAGTTAGCCCATGAAGGGATTAACCTGGAGGGATAGAGCCATCCATCGCATTGCCAATGCTCTTTTAGAGTATGAAGTTCAATGTTTGCTTTTGGGTGAAGCGATAGACGGAAAGTTAGCAAAGAAATGGATATCAAAGGAGCGTTATCCCTTCGGTTTCAGGGAATATACACCGTACAGGATATGGCTTCAAGAAGTTGCCAAAATTCCCTATTTTATCAGCACGGGATGGCCGGCTGTATGTTATCCAGGTTGGCGCAATGGTCTATTAAAACGACATCAAAAAAATAATGTAAGTAGCGGACAACTAAGTTTGTTTTAAATATTTGTTTTCCCATTAAAATGTTTGCACCAGTTTTTTAATTAGAAAGCAAATAAACGATTTGATCTGTCTAGCAATTTTAGGATAGTAGCCAGTTCCAGAGTTAATTAGTATCCGCCTGACGGGGTGACAGGTTGCCTGAAAGTCAGACAGTCCGGCAATCCTAGACAAATCGCCTCGAAAAAGATATGGTAAGAAAGCTTCTTACCCAAAAACAATTAAATGATACCAGAATTATATCATGCCCATTTGTCAGAAAAGCTGACACGTTCTAATTACTTATTGGCAATTTTATTGATTCAAGTAGTGCAATTGATTAAAGAAGTCACATTGGAAAGCATAGCAACAAAACTAGCGATGCCCATTAAATTTGAAAGTAGAAGAAAAAAAGTTCAAAGATTTTTATCGGAGGATGAATGGAGTCTGGATAATATTTGGTTGCCACTGGTGATTAGTTGGATCAAAGGTAGTATCAAACAAAATAAGGTTGTGTATTTAGCAATAGACAAAAACGAAATGGCAATCAAATAATGTTTTGATGGTCAGCATGATTTGGCGAAAAAGAGCTATTCCTATTTATTGGAAAGTCCTTGAAAAACAAGGCAACAGCACATTGGAAAATCAACAATTCGTATTAACGCCAGTATTCGCGGCCTTATTAGATTATAAAATGCTCGTGTTAGGATCGTGAATTTTGTAGTGTTACCCTGGCAAACTGGCTGAGGGAGAAGAAAGTAGATTTCTGTTTACGACTAAAAAAGAATGTTTGTATCAAGACGGAATTGGAGTTATGGACTGAACTAAAAATGCTAGGATTAGAGCCAGGAAATAGCTTTTTCAATCAAGAAGTAACAATCCGAAAAACCCCACCCATTACGGGGTTTAATTTGGCAGGTAAGTGGCTGGGCAAATATCGAAATATTACTACAGAAGAACCTTGGTATATTCTGACTAGCTTGGCAAATATACAAGCAGCAGTTGATGCTTATGCAAAAAGATTTGGAATTGAAGAAATGTTTAGAGACTTTAAGCGTGGAGGATATAACCTAGAAAGGACTAATCTCACCGGTGAGCGATTGAGTAAATTATTGATTTTGTTATCACTAGCATACTTGAAGAGTATAATTCAAG
>NZ_JAEQCT010000102.1:0-21612 GCF_020738205.1 Microcoleus sp. PH2017_24_DOB_U_A | reverse complement strand
TATGACCGGTGAGAGTTTTCAGTTCCCGGCCTGTCTCGGTGTCCCAGATTTTCAGGGTTTTATCATCTGAAGCGGAAATCGCTGTTTTGCAGTCTGGTGCGATCGCCACTGCTTGTACCCAGCCACTATGACCGGTGAGAGTTTTAAGTTCCTGGCCTGTCTCGGTGTCCCAGATTTTTAGGGTTTCATCCCTGGAAGCGGAAATCGCTGTTTTGCCGTCTGGTGCGATCGCCACTGCTTGTACCCCGGAACTATGACTTGTGAGAGTTTTCAGTTCCCGGCCTGTCTCGGTGTCCCAGATTTTCAGGGTTTTATCATCTGAAGCGGAAATCGCGGTTTTTCCGTCGGGTGGGATCGCCACTGCTAGTACCCAGCTACTATGACCGGTGAGAGTTTTAAGTTCCTGGCCTGTCTCGGTGTCCCAGATTTTCAGGGTTTCATCCCATGAAGCGGAAATCGCTGTTTTTCCGTCTGGTGCGATCGCCACTGCTTTTACCGACTCACGATGACCGGTGAGAGTTTTCAGTTCCCGGCCTGTCTCGGTGTCCCAGATTTTCAAGGTTTCATCATCTGAAGCGGAAATCGCTGTTTTTCCGTCTGGTGCGATCGCCACTGCTTGTACCCAGCTACTATGACCGGTGAGAGTTTTCAGTTCCCGGCCTGTCTCGGTGTCCCAGATTTTTAGGGTATTATCCGAAGATGCGGAAATCGCTGTTTTTCCGTCTGGTGCGATCGCCACTGCTTGTACCCAGCGACTATGACCGGTGAGAGTTTTCAGTTCCTGACCTGTCTCGGTGTCCCAGATTTTTAGGGTTTTATCCAAGAAAGCGGAAATCGCTGTTTTTCCGTCGGGTGCGATCGCCACTGCTTGTACCCCGCCAGTATGATCGGTGAGAGTTTTGAGTTCGATGCCGCTCTCGATGTCCCAGATTTTCAGGGTTTCATCATCTGAAGCGGAAATCGCTGTTTTTCCGTCTGGTGCGATTGTCACCGCATTTACCTCTGAAGCATGACCGATGAGTGTTTTGAGTACCGTGCCACTCTCAATGTCCCAGATTTTCAAGGTTTGATCGCCAGATGCGGAAATAGCGGTTTTGCCGTCGCGTGCGATCGCCACTGCTAGTACCTCCATAGTATGACCGACAAGCGTCCGCAATGCCCCTTCATTTGCCCGCTCTAAATTAGCCTTCAAAGGCCGCAACCAAACACTCTCTTTCGACTGCCGCGCCTGTTCCAACAACCTTTGAATCTCAGGCATTTCAAAATCCAACAACCTCCCCCACAATTGCCCAGCCAATTGCGTTTTATCCCTGTCCAAAACGTGAGCCGACTTCCGAATTGCCCCTTGAATCAACTTCAGCGTTTGCGTTTGTTCCGGCGACAACAACACATCAGAAACTCTCGCCAAATCGTAATCATCAATCAGCGCTTGCACCCCCAAAAAATCCAACTTCGCCTCAATAAACCCAAAATCAGTCAACCAAGCGCAATAACGGTCAACCTTCCCCCGTTTCGCAAATCTCTTCGGTTGGTATTTCAACAGCAAATCTCGATCTTCCTGACACTTCTGCGCCAACCACACACCTAAATCGCTCATAGAGGCGCTCCTCCTGTAGCATTATCGCTAATGTCATCGTTAATATCATCCAGTGTTATTCCCGCCGACTGCACAGTTTCATCCGCTTCCAGAAACTGCCGAAAACTATTGTGATAGATAGTGTATCGAGTTTCCTTCCCTACCTTCTCCTTTCGCAAAAACGAATCCCATTTTCCGAGTACCTGCTGTACTTTCGTAACATTTTGCTCGCGGGCAGATATAGCCAACCAGCGACAAGAAACTGCTTCCTCTGCTTGCGACAGGAAATAGATAATCCTCACCTTCATCTCCAGCAGAGGATCGTCTTCCCGTCCCATCATCTGTCCCCAGTGTTTTTGATAATATTCCTCCAAACCCGCTGGCAAATCGTTTAAATTCACATCATTGTACGTGCCGCCTTCAATCTCATCAAGTACGTGGCGGAGGTAGATAAATTTCTTTTCGCTTTTTTGGGCTACCGCCGTCACAAACTGTTCCCGCTGCAAATTTCGACTCTTAATCCAATCCTGAATTAACTCGCTTCTCTCTGTGCGTTTTGCCAGATAAGCCTTGACATCTTCCAGACTTTCAGCACTGTATTTCATCAAATCAAAAACCGTCTTGTTAGCTGTCGGCATTGTCAGAAATTCCGGCCGCTTCGAGACAATAAAATAGACGTTATCCGGCAAATCATTAGGCAAATACGAAACATTACTGTTCCTAATTTGAGCCTTCCAATCAACTTCATCCAGCGCATCCACCACAAAAATTATTTTTTTGTCCCTGCTAGACTTATCGCTAACTTCCTTCAGCAACTCGCATAGAAAGGTATTGTTTTTTATGGCATTTTCCGGCAGTCGCGGATACTTATCTTTAAGACCAAAACCTTCAATCAACTGAGTGCAAGCATTTTTCAGAAAAGTTTCAGCGCTGACAATCCCGTCCGGTTGCGAGTTGAAATGAGTAATGCAGCGGCGCTTCAACATCACCACACAGGCCGCCATAATCGCGCTTTTCCCAACACCCGGTTCCGCCTCCAACACAAAATAGCCTTTTTGCTTTGTCTTCAGAAACTCATTAATTGCTTGAAACACAAATTTTCGACCGGTAAAGTCTTTAATTCTGTCCTGAATAATCGTCTCAGACTTAACAGGAATCGGCAAACTCGGCGCAGTAGGATCGATATATCTTTCCAACAATGCCCGAACTTCTGCCAACTCATCCCGGACAGTTTCGATAACTTCCAATTTCGCCATCACTTGGCAAATTTGCTCCCGCGTCGCCAAAGCCTGCAATTTTTGCAAAATTTCGCCATTTTGCAGCCCCAAACTTTGTAATTGGGCCAAAGCTTCCCGATGCAAAATCAACTGCATTCCCGCAAATTGTCTGCCGCCAGTCTCCGCATCTTGTTTCAGCACTTCGCAAAACGCCTTCGGGAAAAACTGGTGCAGTTGCGCCGCCGCATATCCAATCAATTCAGGATGCAAAGTTTTGTTTTCCTTCGCCGCAAAAACCGTCAAAAAATCTTGCCAATCTTGCACCGACAATCCGGTAACTTCCACAAATTGATTCGGAACCGGTGAAAAAATCTTGGCAAGTTGCGAATCAGAAAAATTCAAAGGAGTTGTATTACCATCGGTTTTGGCATCAATTGTCTCCCAGTAAGCGACTGTTTTCTTAGCTAAGTGTTGAAAATCAGCCTTAGCATGACGCAGATGATTTCGTTCAGCAATCACCTTAAATTCCTCAGATTCAGGAATACTCTTTTGAAGCAGACGGCTGATAGCTTCTCCAGCCGCCGCAGTCAAATCGCCATTTTTAAGAATATCCGCATTTTTTCCGATTCGCTGCGCCAACTTGTTACCGCATTCGCCCGCCGTGATATTACCGACAACACCAGTAACAATAGTTGCTAAAACACTAGCCGCCAACACTCCTGTCGGGCCGCCGAGTATACCTGCTGCCATAGTTGCTGCGGGGCCGGAGGTGCTGAGGGCGGTGGAGAGAGACTGGCCGACGAGGTATACGGCGCTACAGCCGAGTAGCCGAGCTTTGGTGTTGGCTAAATTAACTAAGGACATAAAAAATATTTATGAAGAATATCAAATCCCATTGATTTGTTATTATAGAACATAAAATCTTGTAGGTGCGGGTTCGCCAACAATATCTAACGACAACAAACAATCTAAATAAACCCGCCCGCACCCCACCAATAACCCAAATTAACCTCAAATTTGCATTGAATTTTAAATGTTGGTGATGATTGTTCGTTGGGTTGGGGCGGGTTTTTGAGATAGTCGAGTTGGGGCGATTACGATCGGTGAACCCGCCCCTACAAGAATATTGCAAATATCAACTATAAAACAGCAGCAACTGTTGCCATCAGCAACCCTTGAAACAATTTTACTCCATCAGTTTCGCCCAACATTGGATCGGATGCCCTCTCAGGATGTGGCATCATTCCTAACACATTGCCCTGGCGATTACAAATGCCCGCAATATTATTTAACGAACCATTCGGATTACCAGCAGCGCTAATTTCTCCGGTACTTGTACAGTAGCGAAACAACACTTGATCGTGTTCTTCTAACTCTGCCAAAGTATCCGCATCAGCATAATAATTGCCCTCCCCGTGGGCGATCGGCAAATCGATGATTTCACCCGAAGTATAAGCCGAAGTCCACGGCGTATTACCGCGTTCGACTTTCAAGGAAGCGCGATCGCAAATAAAATGCAATCCCGCATTCCGCACCAGAGCACCGGGGAGCAAACCAGCTTCAGTCAGCACCTGAAAACCATTGCAGATGCCGAGTACAAGCTTTCCTTGTTTCGCGTGTTCGGCAGTCGCTTGCATCGCTGGAGAAAAACGGGCGATCGCGCCGCACCGCAAATAATCTCCATAACTGAAACCACCGGGAACTACAATGATGTCAATATCCGAAATATCGGTATCTTCGTGCCAAATCATCCGCGTCGGTTGGTGCAGCAACCCTTGAGTTACCCACACCACATCGCGATCGCAATTTGAACCCGGAAAAACAATAACTCCAAATTTCATTTTTATACCCCTGCTGTCTCGACAGCAACAGGAATTTCAGTCAACTCAACGCGATAGTTTTCAATCACTGGATTGGCCAAAAGTTGGTCGCAAACGCGATCGAGTTGTTCGCGCGCCTCCGACTCATCCGCAGCAGTCAGCGTCAATTCAACGTACTTCCCGATCCGCACGCGCTCAACATTGTCGTATCCCATGTGTTGCAAACCAGACTGTACGGCAGTACCGGCCGGGTCTAAAACCGAAGGGCGGAGGGTAACATAGATTTGGGCAAAATATTTTTGAGTCACAGCAATGTGTAGGTGATGCGAAATTTACGGCCACCTCATTCTACAACGCGGGCGGGAAGCCGATCGCCCTTTGCTGCCCCGAATTAAGCTAGCCTAGAAACAGCGATAGATTTGATTCCAGCCGATTAGACAAAAAAATTATGAGAACCAACCGCACCCGCAGTCAGGAGCGTATTTTACACTTGCTCAAGCACTTGAATCGATCGCTCTCAGCGCAAGATATCTACCTAGAACTGCGTAACAGCGACCACAGCATGGGCTTAGCAACAGTTTACCGCTCCCTCGACGGTTTAAAGCGGGAGGGCTTCGTGCAAGTCAGAACGCTTGCTAGTGGCGAATCTCTCTACGGTGCCGCCCACCAAGACCAACATCACCTTACTTGTCTCGAATGCGGTGCGTCTATTACGATCGACGAATGCCCCGTACACCACCTAGAAAGCCAATTACAACAATCTCATTCTTTCAAAATTTATTATCATACTTTGGAATTTTTTGGATTGTGCGATCGATGTACTCTCGCTCAAGAATCTTAGGGAAGAAGGAAGAAGGAAGAAGGAAGAAGGAAGAAGGAAGAAGATACTTACTCGGCGATTGAAATCGCTGCTATAAAGACGAAACCCGCCTCCGCGGGTTGAATTAATTCTTAGTCCGCGGAGGCGGACATCGTTTGTGTAGAAGCGATTTCAATCGCCGTCTCTTTCTTTCTATTTTTTCACCTCATTACTATTACCTTCCCCAACAATCGATCGCAATCCTTCCATCGTAGCCGGGATACTGCGCGGATCCATAAACATCACCTTGCTGCTATCGCTGCTGCCAATTTTTAATCCCATATCCAGATAGTTTTGAGCTAACAAAAACTGTAAAGCTTCGCGGGACTTGGGGTCATTTTGTAGAGTTTTACCGATAATTTGTAAAGCCTCAGAAGTAGCTTGAGCTTTCAAAACCTGACTTTGGCGTTCTGCTTGCGCTCTCAGCACGATCGCCTTTTGTTGAGCTTCCGCCTCCAAAATAGTCGCTTTTTGCCGCGCTTCCGCATCCAAAACCTGCGCTTCGGCTTTACCTTTGGCGCTGTTAACTGCTGACTCGCGTTCGCCCTCGGATGTCAGAATTGCCGCTCGTTTTCGGCGATCGGCTGCCATCTGCAATTCCATCGATTCCTGTACAGTTTTAGAAGGGATAATATCGCGCAATTCCACCCGCGTTACTTTCACTCCCCAAGGATCGGTCACAATATCTAAATCTCTGAGCAAGATTTCATTAATTTGAGAACGGGCTGTAAACGTTTGTTCGAGGTCGAGTTGACCCATTTCGGCGCGAATTTGAGTCAGCACCATATTCACCATTGCTGACTGAAGATTTTCGACTTTGTAACAGGCTTTTTCCAAGTCCACAATCCGCCAGTAAACTACAGCATCCACGGTGAAAGAAACATTATCGCGCGTGATACAAGCTTGCGGGGGAATGTCTAAGACTTTTTCCCTAATTGTTTGTTCGTAAACGACGCGATCGAGAAACGGTGTGACAAAATTCAAACCAGGTTCGAGTTTCTTGCCGCTGTATTTTCCTAAAGTTTCCACCAGCGCTTCATTTCCCTGATTGATAATCTTGACGGAACCTGCGATCGCTGAGCCGCCCAGTGCTAAAAATACGAGTAAAAACAATTGTTCCACGGTCGCCTCCTATAAATCTTGACTGTTAAATATTGACTGTTGGTTATTTGTTATTGGTTATTTGTTATTGGTTATTTGTTAGTGCCAATTCCCAATGCCCAATGCCCAATTCCCAATTCCCAATTCCCAATGCCCAATGCCCAATGCCCAATGCCCAATGCCCTATGCCCTATGCCCAACTACCAATTTCTAATTCCCAATTCCACATCTTTTTTAAGAATGCAGCAAATGTTCTGGTAAAACTATCAGAGTAGTGCCTTTCCTGCCGACGACTATCACGTTTTGGTTGGGGGGGATAGCGGTAGAAGTGTCTTCGCAGCGAGCTTGCCAAGAATTCCCCTCATAAATCACTCGCCCCGATTCTCCTGGGAGAATTTCTGTTAAAGTTTTAGCTTCGTCAGAATCTGCGATCGCCCATGCCTTGCCTTTTGGTATCAATCGCCGGGACAGCAGCACAAAAACTGTCGAAAATACCATCCACAGGAATATTTGTAAATTAACGTAAGGTAAAACTAGAGAGCATCCAGCGACGGCGAAGGCACTCAGTCCCAGGATAAAAGCAACAAAAGCAGTGGGGAGAAATAGCTCTGCCAAACAGAGCAAAGCCCCAACTAGCAACCAAAGGAGCGTGGGAGTCCAGAACATAAAAAGAATTGGTGATACTATGAAATATCTTAGATTTGAAATTTGAGATTTAAGAATTGCCAACGACTGACTCTGCAAGGCTTTATGACTTGCTAGCCCGATCGCGATTGTTCACATCGCGGTACCAGGTTGAGGCTTCCATTGTACTCAAAGTCAGATTTTAGTAACTTAAATTACAATTTTAGCCGGTGTCCACCGGCAGCAACTACAATTTCTCGTGCCCCAAAGGCAGTTAAGAAATTGATAGGGGCTAAAATCAGTTTATTCTCAAGTTCCTGAATTTGAGCGTGGCAATCATATATCTTCAGAATGTTTTTACACAAACTATTTCGATATGATCAGTAGTTTCTCCGAACCGATTTATTGCCCGAATCTGAGCTGTTCCGATCCCGGCAATAGCTTTGGCAGCCAGAAGTGTGCAGCTTGCGAAACCGATTTAATTTATCGCTATTTGTGGGCGGTGGGCCCCACAGTCGAGGAAGTGCCGGCGGGTAAGATAATCGCCGATCGATATTTTGTCATTGCACCCCAAATCTGGCTCGACAGCCGTCCGTCTATTCCTCCTAGCGTCCCCGAACAACTGCCGGATAGAATTATGCCTTACCTGCATTTGTATCCCCAGCGGCTGCATACGCCCGAAGTATACGGCTTTTGTTCGCTCGGGGAAGCAGCAGAAGCCACAGAGGTGCTGTTGTTGGAAAATGTGCCGGTCAATAATTTCGGTAGCCTGTATCCTTCTATTCTACAAGCTTGGGCTCAGACAAGTGCCACGCGCCAAGTTTACTGGCTGTGGCAAATGCTCCAACTGTGGGCGCCGCTTTCCGAACAAGGAGTCGCTGCGAGTTTGCTGGTACCGGAAAATTTGCGCGTGGAAGGTTGGCGGGTGCGTCTGGTGGAACTGCATCGAGGTAATTTTGTACCGACGCTGAAGGATTTGGGAGATGTGTGGTCTGGTTTGGTGGACTCGGCGCAGCCTGAGGTACAGTCGAAACTCGGAGAGATTTGTCTGTTTATGCGCCGCAGCAGCATGAACTTAGATGCGATCGCCCTGGAACTTAACGATTTACTATTAGAACAAGCTGCTAAATTGCCCCTGCATTTAGAAGTAGTCGGCATCACCGATACCGGGCCGCAGCGCTCCCAAAATGAAGATAGTTGCTATCCGACTGCTGCTGATTTTCAATCGATAAAAAGTGCCGGAAATGACAAACTAATTCCTTACTTGACAATGGTTTGCGACGGGGTTGGAGGCCACGAAGGAGGAGAAGTTGCCAGTCAGTTAGCCGTGCAATCGCTGAAAGCTTTAATCCAAAATTTGCTCGCCGAAATCGCCGAACAAGAAGAGTTGATGGCGCCAGCAATGGTCATCAAACAACTCGAAGAAATAGTGAAAGTTGTGAATAATGTGATTTCCGCTCAAAATAACGAGCAAGGAAAAGAGTTGCGGGAGCGCATGGGAACCACTTTGGTGATGGCCCTCCAGTTGCCTCAAAAAGTGAAAGTTTCTCAGGATGTACCCGCGAATAACAGTCACGAACTTTATTTGGTCAATGTTGGAGACAGCCGCGCCTATTGGATTGGCAACAATTACTGTCAGCGGCTAACTGTGGACGACGATGTAGCGTCTAGGGAAGTGCACCTAGGACACAGTTTATACTGGGAGACTCAATTGCGATCGGATGCCGGAGCCCTCACTCAAGCTTTGGGGACGCGGGACGGCGATTTTCTGCGCCCGACGATTCAACGATTTATTGTCGAAGAGGAAGGCTTGCTGCTGCTGTGTTCCGACGGTTTGAGCGATAACGACTGGGTAGAGCAATCTTGGCAGAATTACGGCCCAGAGGTACTTGAGGGCAAAATGTCCTTGGAAGCCGCTGCTCAGTCTTGGGTTCGCCTCGCCAACGAGAAAAATGGTTACGACAACACCTCTGTAGTGGTGACTTACTGTCGGATGTCACCGGAGAGAGTCGTACTGTTCGATACGGCGTCGGCACCGTCGGCGTCGCCGTCGATATCGCTACCCATGTCACCCTCGGTGTCGCTACCCATGTCACCCTCGGTGTCAGGCTCGGTATCCCTCCAAAAAACGGGGAGGATGCCAGAATCTCAACTTTCTGAATCGTCGAAACAGTTGCTGTACCCCGAAACGGCCTCCGCCTCGGAACCAGTTGAAAAACAGAAGCCGAAGCGTTTGGGGCCGCTGCTGGGACTGTTGGTGCTGATGCTAGTCTTCGCGGGCTTAGGTTTGTGGGTGCGGAGCCTCCAAAACCAGAACCCCGATCCCGAACAACTGCCGCCACCGCCGGAAACTACCGCCCCAACTCCTGCGGATATTCCCTCGCCCGGTGCCGAGAGTCCCTCGCCCGGTGCCGAGAGTCCCTCGCCCGGTGCCGAGAGTCCCTCGCCCTCCCCAGAATCGAGTCCTGCGGAGATTCCCGCGCCGTCGCCAGAATCAACAACTCCTCCGGAAATTCCGGTGCCTTCCCCCTCGCCGGAAATTCCCCCACCTTAAAAGTTGGCTAGTTTGGGAATTTGTTGTGCATAACTACAAGAGTTTTTCTCTTGTTTTTACCTTCGGGCTAAAAGCGCGGAGGCTTTCAACTCCGATTCACTAAATCGACATCTTCGATGGATGATTTTTTGACTCTTGTTAATCGGAACTTCCCCCATAGGGAGAAGTTCCATTTAGCCTGCGAGTAACGCACCTCTGAAATAGAATGGCAATCCAATTAGTAAGGTTTTGATGGATTTGCGATCGCCAGCGTAGAAGATGTTATTGCCTGTAGTGGTGAAGTACACGGGTTCCAGTCCAATGCCCTATGCCCTATGCCCTATGCCCATAAGAGCACCGCACTGTTACTGAGAATATACGTGCATTCGTGTGCAAATCTGTGTCGTGTCTTCCTTCTTCCTGTCGCTATAAAATACAGATACTTTCCGGCGGCACGGCGACTCGAACGCTGTCGCCAATTTTGTGCCGCTGCAAGTCATCTCTGTGCAAGTTTTGTCGGCGAAGGGCGATCGAGCTTTTAGCAGTCAGGCGCACCGTATAGCGCGTGTCAGTGCCAATATAAATCGCCTCTTCAACTACTCCCGGCCAGCTATGCTCAGCATCATAATTAGCCGGATAAATAGTGGCTTTTTCCGGCCGCAACACCAGGGTAACAACTTTCCCAGCGGGCAAATCTTCTGATGTTGCAACTAACACGGGCAACTGCTGATCAACCAACACGATTATTTTACCCTGTTGCTTTTCTACTACTCGCCCGGTCAAAAAATTGCTGTCCCCAATAAAATCAGCCACAAACCGCGTTTTAGGATATTCATAAATCTCAACAGGCGTCCCGACTTGTTGCAGTTTTCCTCCCTCCATCACAGCAATTCTGTCCGACATGGTGAGCGCTTCTTCCTGATCGTGAGTTACATAAATAAACGTAATTCCCAATTGTCGCTGCATTTTTTTTAATTCTAATTGCATCTCTTTACGCAACTTCAAATCCAGGGCCCCTAAGGGTTCATCCAACAGCAAAACAGAAGGCTCTTTAACCAACGCCCTCGCCAACGCTACTCGCTGCTGCTGCCCTCCTGAGAGTTGGCGGGGATACCGTTTTTCTACATCGGTTAACTGTACTAATGCTAAAGCTGCCACCACGCGATCGTGAATTGTTTGGGGAGGCAAATTCTCCATTTCTAAGCCAAATGCAGCATTTTGTGCTACTGTCATGTGCGGAAATAAAGCATAATTTTGAAATACCGTATTCACGGGGCGGTGAAATGGCGGGCGATGCCGCATCGGTTGGCCGTGAATGTAAATTTCGCCCGCTGTGGGCATTTCAAAACCCGCAATCATTCGCAAAGTTGTAGTTTTGCCGCAGCCGGAAGGGCCGAGCAAAGAAAAGAATTCGCGATCTTTAATTTGCAGGTTGATATTGTCTACAGCCAAGAAATCTTGACTGCTGGCACTTTTAAATACTTTGGAAATGTCTAAAATTTCGACGGCGTGCATTCTTATCTATCGTAGTAGTTATTGTAGGGTGCGTCAGGGCTGAATATTGTGACGAGATACTCAATAATTTTCCCCCTGACGCACCCTACAGTTAGTTAGTTACTCGCTTTCTACTCGTTACCATGCTCTTCCTTGGAACCAGTTAAGTTTGACCTTAAGTTGACACCAATGCTTACTTTCCTGCTCCTGCTTTAACTTCCGTCGAAGCTCGATCGTACAATGCGGTTGCTTTCCCGACATCCTGCAAGAATTTCATCTTACCAAAAATTTCAGCCGGTGGATAAATTTGGGGATTTTTCAAATCTTTCGGGTCAATTAAACCTTTGTCTATTGCTGCTTTATTCGGCGAGCCATAGTGGGTAAAATTAGAAATTGTCGCACCTACTTCTGGCTGCAAAATAAAGTTAATAAATTTCTCAGCTAACTCTTTGTGCGGTGCACCTTTGGGAATTGCCATGTTGTCAGAAAAGACAATTGTTCCTTCTTTGGGAATAGCGTAGCGGAGATTTGGATTCTCTTTCATCACCTGAAAAATATCGCCGCTCCATTCCATTGTCAGGTTGACTTCTCCTTGATCGAGCAGAGTTTGACCCGTGTCGGGGACAAAAGCGGCAATGATATTTTTATTTTTAATCAGCAAGTCGCGGGCTTTGTTAATTTCTTCGGGATTAGTTGTATTTGGGTCAAATCCTAAATACATTAAAACCACTGCAAAAGTGTATCGGGCATCATCTTGCCATGCTATTTTTCCAGTATATTTAGGATCGAACATCGCCCCCCAACTGTTAATCTCGTCCTTGGTTGCTTTGATGTTGTAGCCAATTCCCATTGTTCCCCACTGATAGGGCAATGAATATTTATTGCCAGGGTCAAATGTTTGGTTTAGCCATTTTGAATCGAGATTATTTTTGTTAACAATTTTTGCAGGATCTAGCGGTTCAAGTATATTCTCGGCTGCCATGATTCTGACCATGTAATCGGCGGGAAATATGACATCATAACCGGGATTTCCCTGTTTGAGTTTGGCGTAGAGTGCGTCGCTGTTCTCGAAAGTGTCGTATTGAATTTTTACATTGTTCTCTTTCTCGAATTGGGCGATCGCTTCTGGAGCGATATAAGTTGCATAATTGTAAATGCTGAGGACTTGCTGGTTGCTGCCTGTGCGGCTGCATCCGAAAACCACCGTTGCACTCATCACAAACAAAAGTAAGAAAGTCAGCAGGCGTTTCATGGGTTTTGTTAGTTGTAGGCAAAATTAATTATGACATACAAAGCAAGTTTTTTAACTTCTTTTAACTCTTAGCGAGGATACAACCAGCAATAAAGAAGCTAGCAACATCAAAGTTGAGATGGCATTAATTGCTGGCGTCACTGCAAATTTTATCATGCCGTAAACCAATAGCGGCAGCGTCATCGAACCGACACCGGTGGTAAAGAATGTCACGACAAAATCGTCCAGCGACAAAGTAAAAGCCAGCAGTGCTGCGCTGAAAATAGCGGGCAAAATTAGAGGGAGAGTAATCCGCCAAAAAGTCCGCCATTCGTTAGCACCCAAGTCAAAGGCTGCTTGTTCTAATTGAGGATCGAGTTCGGCCAAGCGCGCCCTGACAGTAATCGTTACGAATGAAATATTAAAGACAACGTGACCGATAATTACTGTAGGTAAACCGAGGTTGAGGCGGATTCCCGTAAGATTTTCTACGATCCGAAATACGAGGGTAAAGAAAACTAGCAGCGAAATGCCGATCGTAATTTCGGGCATAATAATCGGCAAAAATAGTAAAGCTTCTACTGCTTTGCGTCCCGGAAAATGAAAGCGTTCAAGCGCTAGCGCGAGCATGGTACCGAAAATAGTCGCTAAAGCTGTCGAAATAGCTGCAATTAGCAAGCTATTGCTAAGTGCTGGCAAAATTCCGGCACTGCTGCTGGTAGCAAGAGTCGCGCCTGCATTGCTAAACAAGCTGCCGTACCAATCGAGGGTAAAACCGCGCCAAACTGCGTTAAATTTGGAGCTGTTAAACGAGTAAATAATTAAGATGAGAATTGGCAAGTAGAGAAAGGCAAATGCTAGTGCAGCTTGTACCCAAAGCCACTTTTTGGCGATCGCCCGAACAAATAAATCTAGTTTTATTTTAGTCATTAGTCAATAGTCATTAGTGCGAGCGTCCTCGCGAACAGCAGTCATTGGTCAATAGTCATTGGTCAATAGTCATTGGTCATTAGCTCATCTTAACCTAAATGTAAGGCGCGCAGTACACACCACTTATTCCGTTTCGTCGGAGACGCGGAAGTAAATTAAAACAGGAACTAATATTATTACCGTCAACAGCATAGAAAGCGCCGAACCAAAAGGCCAATCGCGGGATTTCATAAACTGATTTTGAATCAAATTTCCCACCATAATTGTTTTCGACCCGCCCAATATATCGGGTGTAATGAAAGCGCCGACTGCGGGAACAAACACGAGGATAGAACCCGCAACAATGCCGCGAGTTGTCAGCGGTAAAAATACGCGCCAAAAAGTGCGAATATCATTTGCTCCTAAATCTTGAGCTGCTTCAACTAATGAAAAATTGAAGCGTTCTATGCTAGAATATAAAGGCAGAACCATGAAAGGTAAATAGCCGTAAATCAGACCGATCGCCACAGCGAAAGGCGTAAACAGCAAGTTTAACGGTTCGGTAATTATTTGCAGGTTTTGCAGGGCTATGTTCACTACTCCTTCGCTCCGCAGCAGAATGATCCAGGCGTAGGTTCTCACTAGAAAGTTAGTCCAAAATGGAATAATTATCAGCAAAAGCAAGGCATTTCGCCAGCGGGGAGGACGGGTGGCGATGAAAAATGCTAGGGGATAGCCGACTAACAAACAAGCCGCGGTTGTCAAAAAAGCCAAAAAGAGCGATCGACCAATTACCCCTAAAAAAACCCAGCTAAACAAACGCTGGTAGTTGCTGAGAGTAAATACCCAAGTAATCCCGCCGTAGGTACCGCGCTCTAAGAAACTGTACAATAGTACAATTAGCACCGGCAGAACGAAGAAAACGCTCAGCCATGCGCTGGCGGGAAATAATAGCAGCAACAGGTTATACAGTTTTCTATGTTCGCTGTTCGATTTTGGATTGGGAAAGAGCGATTTCATCAGGGTGTTTGGCTACCCGTGCGTATAGGACTAATAATTCCACACATTTTATATCAAATCCGCAGGTCAATCGATTTTCGATTTTAGATTTTAGATTTTAGATTAACCCCACGGATAAATTCGGGGGAAGAGAGGATTTTAGATTTTAGATTTGGGATTGATTCCACGGATAAATCACGTGGCGGGTACCACCTGTGAAATTCTTCGTCAAGCCGCAGCATTTATCTAGGGGTAGAATTCGGGCTTTTGCTTTCGGGCGAGGGTAATTGGCGGTTTACGTCAACATTCAAGTTTTCGCGGCGGAATTGGAAGCGGAAAACGACTTTGCGATCGCCCGCTGCATTTTGAGTCGGATTCGCATCTAATTCTCCCCGTCCAGAAACTAATACTTTTTGCTGCAATTCGGCTTTTTTAGGAAAATTAACCTCATTGGAAAACATATAATTAGAAACAGCTAAAGCCCTACGCAAACTCAGTTCCAGATTTTTGGAATCGGAACCTGCGGAACTGGTATGTCCTTCGATGACAACGCGAGAAATTTGTTTTTCAAACTGTTTGTTTGCAAAAAGCACTTGGGTATAGATGGGAATGAAGGCTTGCAAAAACTTTTTACCTTCGGGTTTGAGGACGGAACTGTTATTATCAAACAAAATGCGATCGCGAATGCTGACATCTCCGGTTCCGGGGTCAACAGTAAAAATATCTTTGTCTCCAACTTTTCCCTCTAAAGCATTGACAATAATCTGCGGCAGTCCTTCAAAAGCCTTTTGATATTGCTGCAATTCCTGCCGCAGTTTTTCCACCTGAAGGATTTTCTCATCGAGCATTTTCGCCTTTTCGCTAAGTTGAATTTGCACGGTGATGAACAGGAGGGCGAACAACATCAGCAAGCCGGACATTAAATCGCCGATCGATAGCAGTACGCTGGAGTCTTCCTCTTCTTCTATTTCCGGTGCATTGTCTAAATCTGATATATTTCTCATTTTTTTGGTGAGGTATTAATTTTGATTTTTTACTGTCATATTTGACATATAATTATTGGTGTGGAACTTTTGATATATTCTGCTATTTTACATTACACTCTAGAATAAAACAACAAGAAAATATTATGCCCTACAGTCAGTTTAGCATCGACAAGGTGAAGCGAGATTTTCACCTGACGATTGTTGAGGGAAGCCGATTTTTCCCGGACTCTGTTGAGCCGATCGCCCCTAGTTCTAAGTTATTGGCAATTTTAGAGGATGTACCTTGGGCGATCGCTGTAGATACCGAAAAGGCTCGCTCTGAAGTCATTATAAATCCTGTCCTGCTGGAAGTGCGACGCATTCTCAACCGTCAAATTAGTGTGTTTTCTGGCGAAGAATTCAATGTCGATCCGAGTGTTGGACTTAACGGAGTTTGTGATTTCCTAATTAGCCGTTCTCCCGAACAACTGACGGTGGAAGCGCCAGCAATTGTTGTGGTTGAGGCGAAAAAATCTGACCTGAAATCTGGGCTGGGACAGTGCATTGCAGAAATGCTGGCTGTAGAACAATTTAATCGGGCAAAAGAGCAACTGCTTGGGGCTGTCTACGGTTGCGTTACCAGCGGCACGCAATGGCGGTTTTTGAAGCTGGAGGGACAGATAATAACGATCGACCTAACCGACTATCCGCTGCCCCCTGTCGAGCATATTCTCAGCTTGTTAGTTTGGATGGTGAAAGATGCTTGATTGCAGAATATCAAGCGATTGCAACTATGGAGGGCGGGTTTATTATAGGGGTTATCAAAAAAGTGAGGTATGACTGACAGCTTATATAGCCACTAAGTTAAGAGGGCTGAAGCCCAACAACGTACCTTTAAGCGTATAGGGCTGAAGCCCAACAACGTACCTTTTAGATAAGAGGGCTGAAGCCCAACAACGTACCTTTAAACGTATAGGGCTGAAGCCCAACAACGTACCTTTTAGATAAGAGGGCTGAAGCCCAACAACGTACCTTTTAGATAAGAGGGCTGAAGCCCAACAACTTACCTTATCTTTTTGAACACCTTTATATCTGCGTGTTTCTCGGTTATCGTAAAACCCACCCTACGGTTTCTTCGTCCCCAAATTATCAGCAGCAGCCACCAAATAATGAGCAACCTGCATCAAACCGTCGGAACTTTCTTGCAACCCACTGCACACTTTCGCCATCGAAGTATCTGCTTCTTCAAAAAACTTGTGCTGCGATGAAGTAGTTCTTTCCAAATAGCCAACTAATTGATTGTTGCCCAACTCCAGCGCGCGATCGAACTGATTTGTCATGTTTTGATAGGCACTTTCTACCCGCCGCACTTGTTCTTGTTCTGCTTGCAAAGCTGCATTTAATTGATTCACCAAATTTGTATAGGTAGTTTGCAATCTTTCTCCTTCTGTATTGAACTGATTTGCCATTTTTTCATAAACGCTTTCTACCCGCAGCACTTCTTGTCCGGTTATCTTTGCTAATTCCTGCAACTGTGCCAAACGCTGGCTGGAATTCAAGCCCACAGAATTAGCAAACTGACTGACTTCTGCGGCTGTTGTCAAAATTTGGCTCATACTTTGGTCAACTTGCTGCGACATCAATTTGCGTTTTTCTGATTCTTCTTGAAAAACTTTCTGCAAGCCGAGTACAACCTGTGCTAAACCTTTTTGCTGTTTGCCTAATGTTCCTTCTAATAAATTGTTTTGTTGGGTAAAAAATTGCTGGAGAGAGGCTTGATACGTTACTCTGAAGTTGTCTAATTCTTCCTGGACTGTGACGCGGGTGTTTTGCAGCATTGAGTCAACATTCTGCAAGCTACCTACCAGATTTTCTCTGGCTTTATCCATCAATCCCGAAGCTTCGTCGCCTACTACTTTGAGCGTGTCAGACTGAGTTTGAAAAGCGGAGTGGGTGGCATTTAAAATATTTGTCATCCGGGTTTCGACACCTTGCAGCATTTCTCTTTCTTGTTCGGCTTGAGTGTGGAGAGATTCTTGCAAGTTATCTTGGATTCCTCTAAAGGTGTTGGCGGCTTCTTGGGCGCTTTCTTGAAAGGCTGTTCTTTGCGCTTTCATCCCTTCAATGCTTTCTCCAACTCCCGATCGTATTTCGGTGGCCATTTCTTGCAAAACGCTGTGGGTGTCGGTTTGAAACTGTCCTAAAATTTGCTGCAAGTTGTTGGCAAATTCTTGCAACTGTACTAATGTATCTTGCTGGAAAGTTTGAATTGTCAGGATTGATTGTGCTAAACTAGAAGAGATTCCGCCTAATTCGTTCTTCAGTTCTCTGACAGCTTCGGATGCTTCTTGAGTTAATTGGGCACTTTGATCTAATCGCCCAACTACGGGTTCAATTACTTCGGTGCGGAGGCCGGAAAGTAGGTTGTTTAATATCTGTTCCCCTTGGTCTGATTTAATCTGTTGAAGTGCTGATAATTCTTGGCGGATGTCTTGGAAAACTGGGGTCATTGCTACACCGATTTGCTGTCCGATCGCCTGGGAGTTCACATTGCTTTGCGCCTCGACGATTTGAGCAAATCCGGTTCTCATTGTCTCGATCGCCAATTCGATCGCACTTTCAGCATCGCCACCGCTGGAATTGGCGCGGGAAAACAGTTGTTCGGGGGTTTGTAATTTCGCGATTTTATCTAATTTGGCGCGCAAATTGGATTGATTAGCAACGCGCGCGCGATCGCCCCAAGCCAACACGATCGTAAATACGCTAGAAGAACCCAAACCCATTAGAGAAGTGGAAAACGCTGTTTTCATCCCCTCCAGCAACGTGCTAATCGAGGGTAGCAATTGTTTGGTATCTTCCAGCGAACCCAAGTTAACATCCTGCAATCCGGTTTGAATGCCGTAAAATGTACCTAAAACCCCGAGGGCTACTAAGACGCTGGGCACAAACCGCCACTGACTCCGAGGTGCCGATCGCCCTAAAATGGCCGGATACTGAAATAAGAGAAACCGCCCGGATTTTACCTGCGCCCTGTAAGCCTCGCCGTCTGCGATTGTGTCGCCCGCCAAGTGTTCGCTAAACCAGTCGAGGAGAAGTTTCCAAGAGTCTGTTGCTGTTTCCGGTTGCTGTAGATCGATCGCCCCTGACATACCCTTTTCTAACTTCGAGCTCAAATAGTTGACAGCCTCAAAAGTCGATCGGCTTTTCGCGCCCACATAACGCTGGTACTGCTTCACAGAAGTGTACTCGCCCCAAACAGCCGCGCACAGCAAAATTAGCGCCGCCCAGTGAAAAATGCTATTCTGCCAAATCACCCCAAAAACAGCAGTCAAATAATTAATCAATTGCATATTGACAACCCGTTCTGTTTGTGTATTTTACTCTAATCTTAATTCGCCGAAAAAACCAACCTTAACGTTTTAATATAACAGCTATCGCCTTCAACAGTTGACAGTTGACAGTTGATAGTTGACAGTTTGAGAGCGACCTCTATTTAGAAGGAAGAGGATTGGAGTAATCAATAGTCTGATTTTAATTTCTCCCGATCGGCGAGAGCCTTTCAACCAATTCTTTCTGGTAAAAAAACCTCGTCTAACCTTCTGATAATCGAGTTCATATGGCGCTTATAAAATGAGCTTAGTCAAGCGCGACCAATTCCCGATTACCAGACAGACCTCATCTAAATTAGTGAAGCTATATAGCGGTTCTCAAAAAAGTGAGGTATCCCCAATGCCCAATGCCCTGTTTGGCCAATGCCCTGTTTGGCCAATGCCCTGTTTGGCCAATGCCCATGAGTACCTCATCTTTCTGAGAAAGGTTATATCTCGCTTTATTTTATCAATTATGTCATCATAAATAAAGAATCAAGAGGTACGCAATGTCAGCAGAATCGCCAACCCCAAAAATAGTCGTAGTCGGTGCCGGATGGGCCGGTTTAGGCGCCACCTATCACCTAGCCCAACAAGGATATGACGTAACTTTGTTAGAAGCAGGGCCTCAGCCAGGAGGCTTAGTTGCGGGGTGGAAAACCCCAGGCGGGCGTTCCGTAGAAGCAGGCATTCACGGCTTCTGGTATCCCTACAAAAACATCTTTTCATTAGTCAAGGAATTAGGACTCGATCCCTTCACGCCTTGGACTCGTTCTTGTCAGTATTCCCCCGCCGGATTGGAAGTTGAATCTCCCATTTTTCAGGACGAACCCAGACTTCCCACACCGTTAGGAACATTCTTGTACACGCGATTTAAAAGACTGCCATTAGTCGATCGCCTTTCAGCCTTACCCTTACTCTATGCCGTACTAGATTTCGACAATTCCGACGAAGCTTGGCAGCGGTACGATCGCGTTACAGCCCGCGAATTGTTCAAACAGTTTGGCGTATCTGCAAGGCTGTACCGCGATGCTTTTGAGCCGATGTTATTAGTAGGATTATTTGCACCAGGAGAACAGTGTTCAGCCGCCGCAGCTTTGGGAATGCTGTATTATTTCATTTTAGCACACCAAGCAGATTTTGATGTAGTTTGGTGTCGCGGCACTGTCGGAGAAAAAATCTTTCGTCCCTGGGTAGAACGCCTAGAAAAAATCGGCGCCCAAGTATTGACAAAACGGCGAGTTACTGATGTCATAGTTGACAGCAACAATCAAGCCAAGGGAGTTGTCTGCGGCGACGAAACCTTCGATGCAGATGCAGTTATTTTTGCAGTTGGCGTTACCGGAATGCAAAAAATTATCAGCAGCAGCCCCGCTTTGCAAACCCGCCAAGAGTTTCGGGACGTGATGAACTTGGGCGCTGTTGACGTGTTAGCTGTTCGCCTGTGGTTTGACAGAAAAATTGAGATTCCGCTGCCTTCAAATGCCTGTTTTGGATTTAGTTCGACTACGGGATGGACGTTTTTTGATTTGAATGCTTTGCACGACGAATTCCGCTCCGAACCGGGAACAGTTGTGGAAGCTGATTTTTATCATGCCAATCAATTAATTCCCCTGAAAGATGAGGAAATAGTTGCTCTTGTTCAGCGGGATTTGGCGACTTGTATTCCGGCTTTTCGGGAGGCTAAAGTAATCGACAGCAGCGCGATTCGTTTATCGCGCGCGGTGACGCATTTTGCACCGGGAAGTTATCAGTATTTGTTGCCTGCGGTCACAAGTTATGATAATGTATTTATGAGCGGCGATTGGGTTGTGACCCGTCACGGTTCTTGGTCGCAGGAAAAGGCTTATGTTACTGGTTTGGAGGCGGCAAATTTCGTAGTTTCGCGTTTCGGAATCGGCAACAAAGCGACAATTATTCCGGTGGAGGCTGACGAACCGCACATTCAAATCGGCAGACAGATTAATCAGTTTGCTCGCAGTTTGACTAAAGCTGTTATTCCCGATTTTTGGCTGCCCTAATTAGAAGGAAGAGGGAAGAGGAAATGTATTGCTTTAACTAAGTAGGACTTATGCACGGGTGGCGAGAAACCGGGTTTTTCATCAAAATAGTTGATTGAAACTGTCAATGTGGGTGAAAAAGTAACTAATCGTAGGGTGCGTCAGGGCAAAAAATATTAATTTATACTCAAGACATTCAACCCTGAAGCACCCTACAATCACTGTCAACTGTCAACTGTCAACTGTCAACTGTCAACTGACTATTACCAATAAGGCCGACCCTTCCAAAAAACTCCCACGGTAATTCCTATTAGTGCAGCTTCCGATAAACTTGCTAAAAAAGCAGGTATGGGCAGGAATGACTTTAATACCAAACCCAAGATTACGCACAAAACTAAAACCCACAAATTAGTCCGGTTGAGCAAAAATTGCTGCTGCCAATACTCCAAAAAGTACACTGCTAAAGCTCCCATTCCCACGGCTGTAACAAAAGGTATCAATATTCCGAGGGAGGAGCCGTAGAGAAGTGTCAGAATGTTGCGGATTACCCGCGATTGCGTGAAACCCCAGGCTAAAAATAGTTCCAGTCCAATCACGATGGAGTTGACGAGGGCGGCAATTTGCAGCATTTCTCGCCAGGGGAAAAGTTTTAAGCGGCGCAGAAAATTGCTCATAATCGGCAAATTTGGTAGGTTGCTTTGATTTTATAACAGTTTTGCGCTGGCGATCGACATTTGATGCCAGTTTGTAAAGTAAAATGAACATAGAGGGCAGTCTCTTGACAAATTCACCCAGAGCATCTGCCTGCTAGTTGTTGGGGCTCTCCAGAACTTATGGTGATAATTTTATCTAATGCAAGAAACAAGCTAATACGCGATTTCTAAAATTATCAAAATTAGAAAAGCCATACCCTTGT
>NZ_JAEQCT010000024.1:0-58906 GCF_020738205.1 Microcoleus sp. PH2017_24_DOB_U_A | reverse complement strand
AACACTGGTCAACGTCTGTTGGGCAACATGGGAATACAGCGCTTTAAAGTGCAGATTTTCTTTGAATAATTTGTGCAAGTCATACTTGCCCGGAATCTTTCCGGTTTTGAAATACAATTGCCGACAGTAGTAAGTCCCAGAGTTGGCTAGCTTGTTTGACTCTTCACATACAAACTCTAGAACGCTTCTTAACTCTCGATTTGGGCTAATTAAATTTTGCTGGCAGCCATAATTAGACATTTTTTTGATTCTTAATGTACTGTTTAATTACTGCAATAGGCGCACCGCCAACAGTTGCAATGAAGTAGCTATTAGTCCATAACGTTGGTAATCGACCTTTTTAACCAAGGAAATTCTTGACTGAGGTATCTAGAGGATCGTCCTTTCATTTATCTGATTAATTTGGCAATCCCAAACTGAGGATTGCATTCTACCAAGATGTGAACATGATTTGGCATTACTTCCATTATATGACACAAATCTTGCGTTAAGATTTATTAAATACACTTAGGCGGTTGAAACCGCCGCCGACTTATCCCCGTGTCGTTAGCCCGGGGCTTGCGTGTCGTTCTTCGGTCAATCCATCACCATGGGTAAAATGTAATTAAAGCATTAAATTCATGCACTTAAGTCATCCACCTGTTAAATTCTTAATTTGAAAAACCAAAATCGCAGTTGAGTACAGCTTTTAGACAACCCAGATAAAAACAACCACACCCAACCATGACCTAATTATTTTTCCCAATTCCCAATTCCCAATTCCCAATTCCCAATTATTCATGAAAAAAGCTCTCCTTTTAGTAAACCAGCACTCCCGCAAAGGGCAAAATTTATTATCTCAAGCCACTGTAAAATTACAAGCACTTGGTTTTGATTTAATTGTCGAATCAACCAACCGCGCCGATGAAATTTCCGACACAATTCGGCGCCACCAAAATCAAGTCGAATTAGTAATAATCGGCGGAGGCGACGGCACACTCAACTGCGCCATCGAAGGATTGATCGACACTAAATTACCCTTAGGTATTTTGCCCATGGGAACTGCCAACGATTTAGCCCGCACTCTCGAAATTCCAACAGATTTATCCGCAGCTTGTCAAGTAATTGCCAGCGGTAAAGTTCGGCTCATAGACTTAGGTTGGGTGAACGGCCAGCATTTTTTTAACGTAGCTAGTTTAGGATTGAGCGTGCAAATTACCCAGAGACTTACTAAAGACGTGAAACAGCGGTGGGGAGTTTTAGCTTATGCTTTTACCGCCTTACAAACAATCTGGGAATCGCGACCATTTAGAGCCGAAATTAAAGTAAACAACCAATCTTTTCATGTGAAAACCATTCAAATTGCGATCGGCAACGGCCGCTATTACGGCGGTGGCATGACAGTTGCCGAAGATGCCACCATCGACGACAGGCGGCTGGATTTGTATAGTTTAGAGACAAAAAATTGGTGGGAAATCATTGCTTTGCTGCCAGCGATGAGGCAAGGAAATCATAACAGTTGGCCCAACGTTCGCGCCTTGCACGCTCAAGAAATTGAGATCAATACTAGCAAGCGCCGTCCGATTAATACCGACGGTGAAATTACCACTCAAACGCCTGCAAAATTCCGAGTGATTCCCCAAGCTTTGGCCGTTATCGCTCCTGCATAACTCACAACTAATATAATTATGTTGTGGAACAGGCATCTTGCCTGTCCATATATATAGGGGTTCTCAGAAAGATGAGGTATGTAGTTGGGCTTCAGCCCTCTTAGTTTAATGGTTATAGAAGCTGTCAGTCATACCTCATCTCTTTGAGAAAGGCTATAATTATGTTGTGGAACAGGCATCTTGCCTGTTCATATTGCCTGTCCATATATAATTATGTTGTGGAATAGGCATCTTGCCTGTTCATATATCAGCCACGGGCAAGATGCCCGTGCCACAATTAATCAATTAATAATCGCCTCCAGCGCCGTATTTCCAGGCTTCAACTAATCGGTGAAAATAGTATTGCTGTTGGGTTCCTAAATTTTTTACCTGCGGTTCTACCGCTTTCCCTAAAGGCTGTAATCCTGTATAAATCCCTAAATTCACATAATGAACCATCCAATCGAGCAAATTAGCTATCCCCACCTGCGGGATAATTTTCATCACCAATCCCGGATGGCTGATTGCAGTTTTAAACAAAGTTTGCGACAAAGCCGGAAACAGCACGATATCCTGAAGAAACGGCTTGAGCACTGGTTCTCCCAATTCTTCCATTATCCCAAATACAGCAGCCAAAAGTTGATTGATTTGATTGGGGTCTATTTTCTGATTGATCGCAGCACTCATCGAACGCTGAAACAACCAAGTAACTGATAGATTTGGTTGATACGGTTGCAAAAGTGCCAGGGAATTTTTGTCTAGACTTTCGCTGGTTAAAGCTTCGTCAATTCCGAGAGTCAAGCGTTTGAGGTGGCGCACCATTGCCCCGAAACCGCCGAAGCTGAGGGGCGATTGGCTGCCGCTGCTGTCTCCGACTGGAAGTATCCGATTCCAAGGCATTTTTAGAGGGCTTTGGCGGTAGCAGGGAAAGAATCCGTAGAGTGCTCTTTGGAATTTTAACTGTTCGAGTTCGACGTTTTGATATTCGGGAAGCAAGCGCAAATAGTCTTCAAATAATGTTTCTAAACTAAATCTTTTTGTGTCGGCGTCTATATAGGTAAATAAGTAAGTCGTGCGCCCGTCTCTGGCGGGAAATGCTTCCCAAAAATATTGGCACTGATTTTGCATTGGGGTGAAGGATGCAAATATATCGCCAGTGTCATTTTTGGGGTATCCTTGGGCACAACTGCCGACTACTAAACATACGGCGTCGGGTTTTTTGCCTTGTCTTGCCTGACGGACAATGGGCGAAAAATATCCCATTGCGTCTAATAATAATCTGGTTGTAAATGAAGTGTTGACATTTGGTGAATCGGTATTTTCTGATTCTACTATAACTCCGTTGGGGTGAATTGTTGCTGTTTTAAATGGTGTATTTTCAAATAGTTTTCCTCCGAAATGGAGAAATTTATGTTTGAGGGTTTCGAGGAGGTAAATAGGGTCGATGCCGATGTTGAGTACGTCGCGAATCCAGATGTCAGGGGTGTTGGTAAAGCTGATGCGGGCTGGGTTGTATTCGGTGGCAATTGCTTTGTCTATTTCTTCAACTGAAAGCAAGTTTAGTTCTAAGAATGCGTCTAATTCTTTGCGTGAAATGTTCCATTCTTGTTCGCGCCCTCGCAGGATGCCGCGTTCGAGTAAGGCTACTCGCCAACCGCGTACTGCTAAGGCTGTACCGATTAATATTCCTAGGGTTCCGCCGCTGATAACTATGTCGAAGTCGAGGGTTTCTAGGGGTTGTTGGCTGTGTTTGACGGCTGCGGGTGTTGGGGCGGTGTTTTGTTTGAGGTTTTCCCAGAGTCGATCGACCTTTCGCAGGCCTCCAAGGGCGTCTCCCGGCACTTGGGAGAGAATTTTTTCGGTGAGGGACATCGGGTTTTAATATTTAATAGCGGTTAATTTTATATAATTTAGCTTAGAATCTGGTCTGCATTTAAATTTAAGTTTTGGGCGGGTTCTCCGGCCCACCCCACAAGAGTTCCCGAGGGAGCATCTCAGTTTTGCATTTACAGTGCGAGCGTCCCCGCTCGCGTGCGTATAAAAGCACGCGAGCGGGGACGCTCGCACTGTGAAGAAAAAATGCTTCTTGCAAAACTGAGATGCTCCCGTTCCCGATCGGTAGGGTGCGTCAATCGATTTTAGATTTTAGATTTTAGAGGCGACCCACGGATAAATTCGGGGGCTTGATGATTTTCGATTTGGGATTGATTCCACGGATAAATCACGTGGCGGGTACCACCTGTGAAATTCTTGGTCAGCTAGGATGATTTTGGCGACAAACCAACCATCTCAGACTGAGGTAAGCTGTTGCGGCATTTAAACTGTATGTCAAGAAATAATCTAAGTCTTGTGGGATGGGCTTCTAGCCCGTCCCGAATATGCAATGTTTATTTGCACGACAGCTTATCCCCGGAATCAATGGTGCGTCAGCATGAGACTTTCTGTGGTGATTGAAAATGTCACACCTGACGCACCATACTATTTGTTATATGATTTAATCAGGTGCGCTTAATTCTTGAACTCGCAGTCGATCGCACAAAATTCGCTCGCACACAATAGCACCCGTCTCGGCACTCCTGCAAACTTCTAACTGAGCGGACGGGAGCGCTTCAAACAAAAAACGTTCTCCCGGAAACACCGTCCGCTCAAAATACCAATTCGGAATATTTGTAATCCGAGCAATTTGCATTTGGCTAGTAGTATTGAGATACCAACACAAAATACGCGCATCACGTTCCGAAATTACCTGAGTAAGTGTCATATTCATGTTTTTAACTTGTTTGTGAAATTGTGCAAGGTATCTGTCACCAGCCTCAGTCTAATATATATCCGCTCGCCTGTCAAAATCAAATTTTCCCGACATTCTTTAGATTAATTAATAATTAATTAATAAATGTCCCTGAGGAAATAGTGGCGCCTTCCACCTGTTCCCAAGAAGGTGCAAAAGGTGGCAGTGCTAAAGTGCAAGATTTCCATCCTCCTCGCACTGGTGCGCCTAACAATTGACAGTGACCCACGGCACCTCTTTGCATCTTGTAGTGACCGCAAAATTTACACTTAGAAGTTTGATTGCAGCCGCGATCGCTAATTACCCGATTGGGATTGCTGTGAATGTTGTGGCGTTCGAGAGTCAGGGTTTCCATCAAGATCTTTTTTAAATCGTCACTCTCAAGTATGACAGCCGGATTTCAGTCGTCGCGTCTATCTCAAGGCTTAGTTCGTTACTTAAGTTTTATTAAGGATCGATATAAAACACATTATTTTTGACATTATAAACCCAGGGAGCAATTTAATTTTCTGATTGTCGAATTGCTGGGTGTGGCTGGACGGGCGATCGCCTTAGCGCTGTGTATACTTCCTCAGACATAAGCTAATTATCCTCTTCTAACTTGCTGAACAAGTCGGCTAAAATTGTATTAGAAAACAAAAAACCTTCGGGATCGCTCAATCTCAAATTTCCCGAAAGGAGCAGTTTTTCACCTTCGGCTAAAGTGGCGATCGCCCCAGCATTCACAATTTCCACCAATCCCTGCCGCCAGTAGGGCTGCAAGCAATGCCAAATTTTATCAACCGTTTGCTGAGTAAACTTTTCAGTCAGCGCCGACAGGCTAACCCCTTCTGCCAAACGCAAACCTAGCATCAGCGTTTCTAACAAAACGTCATTGTCTGAGACTTGAAAATTGGGTTCAATTGCTGGGTGAATATCGGTCTGGGTCTCCCCCCCCAGTTGGGCGGTAGCAGCAGAAGTTGTCTCGGAAAGATTTCGCACCCACTGATAATATTCTTGAGTTTTGCGAGGCCTTGTCAACCTCCGGCCTTCCACATAACTCGCCGCCCCCATCCCCAAGCCGTAATAAGGGCGATTTTCCCAATAAACGCGGTTGTGCTGACACTGATAGCCTGGCCTAGCATAATTGGAAATTTCGTAATGTTCGTAGCCAGCATCAGTCAGAATTTCCTGCGCTAAACGGTACATTTGAGCAGCAGTTTCATCGGCTGGTAGCGGCTGGGAACCTGCTTCAAAATATCGCCCGAAAGCTGTTAAGGGCTCAACAATTAAGTCATAACTCGACAGGTGAGTCGGGCTAATTGCTACCGCTGATTTTAGGGAAGCTTCCCATTGTTCTAAGGTTTGGTGCGGCAGTCCAGAAATGAGGTCTAAACTGAAATTGACAATCCCAGCCGATCGCACTATTTCTACTGATTCCAAAATTTCTGCCACCGAGTGCGATCGCCCGCAAGCTTGCAGCAATTCATCCTGAAAAGCTTGCACTCCCAAACTAACTCGATTTACTCCCGCTGCGGCATATCCCCGCAACTGTTCTAAAGTAAATGTTCCAGGGTCAATTTCTATTGAAATTTCTGCCCCAGCAGCAATGCCAAATTTGCCGTCGATAGTTTCTAAAATATGGCTCAATTGACTGACAGAAAGCAGCGAAGGCGTGCCACCACCAAAAAAAACTGTCTTTAGAGATGTACCTAAATTTGGAGTTTCTGCAATTTCTTGACACAGTACGGCAACGTATTGGACAATTGTGCCGGAATTTTCGCCATTTTTGCGATCGCCCACCACAAAAACCGGAAAGTCGCAGTAGTAACAGCGGCGGCGACAAAAAGGTACGTGCAGGTAAGCCGAACTGGGAATGCCGGAATTTGCCACCTGCCCACTTTTTGGGAATTCAAATGTTAAATAATCTGTGGTAGGGTTCATTACATTTCCAGCTAAAAGTGCAACTTCAAATCTAAAGTTTTAATTAAACCGTTATAAATAATTATGTATATTGTGACATTTTCTTAGCAATAACGCACTGCGAACGATCTGCTATTCTAGCTTAATCTCCTAGCGATGGCGATCGGCAGTAATTCCCGAACAGGTTGCAGGGCGGTCTATTCGCACCTCATGTCTGCCCGTGAAGGGGCGCGCTCAATGCCGTGAAGCAGGGGTAGCATATCCCCCTGCACGGTACAGGCGCGAAATATAAGTTCATAAAAATTGGTAAGTAAAGATAGCGATATCCGACCGCAACCACGAAAAAACTATCAGCACTAGAAAGATATAATATAAACACATTCATTAACCTAGAACTAAATGCTAGACGCAATCATAATTATCTCATTCATAATTGCAGGCGGAGGAATCGGCTATTACGGAGTCGAGCTCCTGCCAAACAACCTGCTGGAGCAAGTTACAAATATACAAGGCCTAAGTTCGGTACTGGGCTCGTTTGGAGCATTAATCGGCTTCGTGTTGGGATTAGTCGCTCAAACAACCTACCGGCGGTTAGAAAAGCAAGTCCGGGATATGCCGGTGGAAATGCTGCTGACACGGGCGATCGGCTTAATCATCGGGCTGCTAGTCGCCAACTTAATGCTGGCTCCGCTGTTCCTGCTGCCAATTCCCCGCGAGTTCGGCTTCATCAAACCCCTAGTCGCAGTATTGGGAAGCGTCATGTTCGGCTTCACAGGCGTCAGTTTGACAGACACCCACGGCCGCGCTTTCCTGCGACTGATCAACCCCAAAAGCTTAGACACCACAGTGTTGATAGGCGAAGGTAATTTCAAGCCAACAAGTGCCAAAGTTGTCGATACAAGCTGCATTATTGACGGCCGGATTGAAAACCTGCTAGAAACAGGCTTCCTCGAAGGTCAAATTATCATCCCGCAATTCGTGCTGCAAGAACTGCAACTGGTAGCTGATTCCGCTAACGATCAAAAGCGAGTGCGCGGGCGCCGCGGCTTAGATGTACTCAACCGCATCAAAGAAACATATCCAGAACGGATTCAAATTCACTCGGCTGACTACGAAGAGATTGCCACAGTCGATGCTAAATTAGTCCGATTCGCTTTGGATATCGACGGCATTTTGCTCACCAACGATTACAACTTGTCGAAAGTAGCTACCGTTCAAAAACTGCCCGTTTTAAATATCAACGATTTGACTCATGCAGTGCGCCCGACTTATTTGCCGGGAGATACGATCGAACTAAAAATCCGCAAAGAAGGCAAAGAACCGTCTCAGGGAATCGGTTACTTGGATGACGGCACAATGGTTGTCGTAGAAGCAGGTAGCAGCTACGTCGGCGCCGAAGCCCGAGTCGTAGTTACTAGCGCCTTGCAAACTAGCGCGGGCCGCATGATTTTTGCCCGCCCTCAAGAGTCCGTTATTGCTTGAAACTGAGAAACAATGGCCAGAGGAATTAGGGTTAAATATTGCGATCGCTGTTCCCTATCTGCCCCGACTCTCTACCGCGCCCGGTATGACGAGTCGGGGCAGTGGTTTTTTCTCTGTCTTAAATGTTGGGAATCGGTAAGTAAAAACAATCCTTTTTACTTCTACGGCGGTACTTGGAAAGCCAGCAAGAAAAAATCAAGTTTGTAGTGAGGACTTTAGTCCGCTCTCTGCCGTTTAGTCAATCAGGACTTTAGTCCGAACGATCGAACAATTTTGATGAACTAGAGTAGTATCGCATCTTCATACAAAGCCTCGATAGCACAGCTAAAATTAACGCTCGCCAACTGAACGTCTTGCCCTTCACTGTAAGGATAAAGCACCCACAAACCCTCTGCATTCCGGCGAAAACACTCTACACTAACTCTTTCTTGATTGATTAATACATACTCTTGCAAACTTTCGGAAGTACGGTAATCGGCAAACTTTTCGCCTCTGTCAAAAGCCGCTGTTGTCGGCGATAAAACTTCCACAATTAAGCGCGGGTAGATAATGAAATCTTCAGCAGTATTACTGTCCCGTTCATCGCAAGTCACCGCTACATCGGGATAGTAATAACAATTTGCTGCCTCAATCCGAACTTTTATGTCTGCCATGTAAGGTATACAGCCACTTCCCCGAAGATGGTTTCTCAAAAGTACAGATACGTTCCCCATAATAATGACATGAGCTTTGCTTGCCCCTGCTTTTGCATAGACTTTTCCTTGTCTGTACTCGTGTTTGATGGGGCTGACTTTCTCGCCTGCTAAATAGTCTTCGGGGGAGACGTAGGTGTCGCTTTTACTTGCAACCATATAATTTTGAGGTGGGTGAGGATTACACAATTATAGCTCGTCGATGCGCGATCGCTCAGAATACCAGGCGGTTGAAACGGCGTCTGTACAAACTCTCATCCCAACCCAGAGGGGTTGAAGAGCGGTTAAAATTAGCAGAAAGAATTAGTTGAAAGCCTATCCCTTATAAGGAGAAATAAAAAGAAAACTATTTATTACTCCAATCCTCTTCCTTCTAGGTCAACTGATGTCCTAGGTTAACCATTCGACTACGTTCACGGCAAGCTGTCAACTGTCAACTGTAGACAAGATTGCATAAGTCTTCGATCGATCCTGCAACCGCAGATGTCAGACAGATAAACACAGGTAAACGCAGATAATTTCAGGGTGTTTTCCGATTTTTGCAAGAGGTCTTGTCAACTGTCAACTGTCAACTGTCAACTGTCAACTGAGTCCCTCCCTCGGACATCATTTGACCTTTGGGTGGTTTCCATCGCAGTCTGCTCTTTTAAAAATGTCAGAGAACATTCTTATCAAGAATAATAGCAATTCTCAATAAATCGTAAAGTTTTATACTCTCCGTTCGGACGCTGCACGTTACCAAAAATAATTGGTTGCAAGCCCCAAGCCCTTGAGGGAGAAATTAAAATCAGACTATTCATTACTCCAATCCTCGGACTTAAGGGTAGAGGTCACTCTCAAACTGTCAACTGTCAACTGTCAACTGTCAACTGTTAAAGCGTCTTTGGGGTTTGTTACGAAAAATAAATGTTCCAATCATTGACAACCGCTATCTCTATAGATACGATTCACTTAGCGATCGCTAAAATTTCAGATTTCAAAAAATGCTGTTTAACTCCACATTATTTTTGGTCTTTTTGGTGGTGGTGGTGTATGTCTATTACTTGCTGACACCGCAATACCGACGTTGGTTTTTGTTATTCGCTAGCTACTGCTTTTATTGGGTGTGGAGCGTACCGTACTCGCTCCTAATGGTTTTATATACCCTGCTAGCTTATACAACAGCTCGCATTATAGAGTCATCAACTAAAAACAGAGATAAAACTACTGCCTTAATTGGTTTTTTGGTTGTAGTTATAAGCACTCTATGCGTTTTCAAATACGCAAACTTCTTCTCGGCTTCGGCACACTCCCTGTTTGGATTTTATCCTTGGCCTAAACTAAATCTACTATTACCTCTGGGTATTTCTTTTTACACATTCCAGACGATCAGTTACATAGTCGATGTCTACAAGGGCGTTACACCTGCCCAAAAGTCATTTCTCGACCTAGCACTGTACGTCATTTTCTTCCCTAATCTGGTTGCTGGCCCGATCGTCCGCGCCAAGACTCTCATGCCCCAGTTGACGTGCGAGTCACCGGTAGACTGGCTTGGGATCCGCAGTGGCATTGCCCAAATCATCTGGGGGATGCTGAAAAAAGTTTATATAGCTGACCCGATGGCATCAATTACCAGTGAGGCGTTTAGTGGGCCCCAGAGCGTTTCCGGGTTGGGGTTGTTACTAGCTACGTTCGCCTTTACAGTTCAAGTCTACTGCGACTTTTCTGGTTATTCAGATATGGCGATCGGTTCTGCCCGTCTATTCGGAATAGAACTGCCGAAAAATTTTGACAAGCCTTATATGGCCTACAGCATTACTGATTTCTGGCGCCGCTGGCACATTTCACTGTCAAATTGGCTGCGCGACTATCTTTACATTCCCCTGGGTGGCAACCGGCAGGGCCAACTCCGTACCTATGGAAACTTAATGATCACTATGCTGCTGGGAGGGCTCTGGCACGGTGCTGGATGGAACTGGGTTGCTTGGGGAGGTTTGCAAGGGGCAATGCTGTCAATGGAAAGAGCGTTTGGACTCTCCTCTGCACCTAAGTCGAAAGCCAGTTATTTCCTGCACTGGCTGTTGACCTTTTTTGTGATTTGTACTTCTTGGGTACTCTTTGCATCATCTGATTTGAACAGTGCGGGTGTGGTATTTCAGCGGATATTGACTTTTGCTGATGGCCGGATACCTATTGACTATCGCCCGATATTCTACCTGGCGCTAGTTTTGCTAATTCAATGGGGGGATGTGAAGCAACGATGGATGAGCTGGGCTCAGCTACACCCAAATTTGCTCAAGTGGATTGTTTGTACGATCGCAATTGCGCTGATATTTACCTTTGCCGGCGCCTCAAGTTCAAATTTCATTTACTTCCAGTTCTAATCGGATCGATCAGTTATGCTCCCAATATTTAATGACCAAGCACTTTCCCATATAAAAACCGCATTTCGCCGCACGACCGTAGACTTGTCAAAGCTATTGTTAGCAGCTTTATTATTGGAAGGAATGCTGCAAGTTATTGCTCCTGAGTACAAAAATAACGTTTACGATCGCGAATTTACAGGAGGTCGTCCCATCGCGATGAGCAGTGCGGGAAATCGCGGCCCCCTGCTGCCGGTTCAGAAACCCCCTGGCGAAGTGCGAATCCTCGGGATGGGGGATTCAACAACATTTGGGACTGGGATTGGTGCAGAAGATACTTGGCCAGCTCAACTAGCAACTGTTTTTCAGAAAAATGGTGCCAAAGCAACCTATATCAACAGCGCTATAGAAGGTTATACGGTCAAAGAAATTAACTATGTTTATCGCAACCAGTGGTCGGCCTACAAACCAGATATAGTAGTGCTGGCTGTAGACAACAACATGGTCTCAATGACGTGGTTTCGCCGCGAGGACAAAGGTGCACCGAAAAACCCCTATCTAGATCCTGCCCCTCAATCCAAACTGGACAATTTTAAAAACGGATTAAAACAAGTTACTCACGTCTTAGCTTCTCCTTCCTGGCTGAGAATCAACTCCCAAAAATGCTTGTACTTGCTAGGTTTATCAAATAACAACATCAACCCGGAAGTTCCTTTGGGCGCAACGGTAGCCTCTGGCTGGAAGCAGGCTAATGTGCCTCCAGATCTCCCCGAACGCGTTTGGAAGCAGTTTGAAGAAGATTTGAGCGTACTCCGAGACTCCGTTGCTGCTGACGGTCGATCGCTCGTTGTAGTTTACTTACCTGCTCGCTTTATTGCTTTTGACGGTTTTTTTGACAACGAGCAGCGAGTGCCAAAAAATCGGCTGACTATCGACGCGGGTAAGAGACTTGGGGAAATTAGTCAGTCACTCGGTGTAGCCTATCTCGATGGTACGGAACCAGTTCGTCGGGGTCGATCGCAAATTGCCGAAAAAGAAGGTCGTTCTGCTCCGATGTACATTAAGTTTGATAGTGTCCACCTTGATAAAGACGGCAATCAAGCTGTTGCTGAAGGGTTGTTCGATCTCGTTGGCAAATCTGAAAAAGCTCGATAAAATCTGTCTGTCGTGTGGATACCATATCCGGTAGATTACTATAACAAAAAGGGTTCGTAGTGCGGACTGAAGTCCGCAGTCTAAGGAATGAGAATTAAATAACTTCCACAAGTTTGTGGTGTGGGCGGGAGAGCCGCCCTTTTTGAACGGGCGGGACGCCCATCCCACAATAACAATTAAAATTGTAAGTTATTTAATTTGCGATCCTAAGAGCGGACTGAAGTCCGCAGTACGAACTTTATTTATTGGGGTTAATCGATCGCACACGATACGATCGCTAGTTTTAACGCCGGCGCGGGGCGGGAAGCCTCGCGCTATTTGACGGTTGCGGTTTTTCTTGCAGCTTCATGGTCAAACTCACCCGCTTTAACTTTTCATTCACCTCCAAAACCCGCACTTTCACAACTTGTCCGACTTTCACAACCTGTTTCGGATCGTCCACGAAGCGATCGGCTAATTGAGAAATATGAACCAAACCATCTTGGTGAACTCCCACATCAACAAAGGCCCCAAAGTTAGCTACATTCGTGATAATGCCTTCCAATTCCATCCCAACTAGCAAATCGGAGATTTCGTTAATTCCGGCTTGGAAAGTAGCATATTTAAACTCGGCGCGCGGGTCTCTTCCGGGTTTTTCTAGTTCGGAAATAATGTCTCGGAGTGTTGGTTCTCCGACTTTCTCGGTCACATATTTCTTGATATCTACAGTCTTGACTTTTGCCGATATTTGTGTTATTTCGGTCAGCGGCAAACTTAAATCTTTGGCGATCGCCTGGACAACAGGATAACTTTCAGGATGGACTGCTGTATTATCCAGCGGGTTTTCGCCGCCGCGAATGCGGAGAAATCCGGCTGCTTGTTCAAAAGCTTTGGGCCCGAGTTTGGGAACTTTCAGGAGTTGGCGGCGATTTTTAAAGGCGCCGTTTTCGTTGCGGTAATTGACGATATTTTTGGCAACTGTTGCTGTCATTCCCGACACAAATGTCAGCAATTCTTTGGAAGCTGTGTTTAAGTCAACTCCGACATAGTTAACGCAGCTTTCGACTGTTTCGTCGAGTTTCTTTTTGAGCAGTTTTTGGTCAACGTCGTGTTGATATTGACCGACTCCGATCGATTTCGGGTCTATTTTGACAAGTTCGGCTAAAGGATCTTGCAAGCGCCTACCGATGCTGACTGCGCCGCGAATTGTGATGTCGAGATCTGGAAATTCGGCGATCGCCACATCACTCGCTGAATAAATCGATGCGCCGGATTCGTTCACCATAACTTTAATCGGTTTTTTGTCCATATCTGCCAAAACTTCCGACACAAAGTCGTCGGTTTCGCGGGAAGCTGTACCGTTGCCGATCGCAATTAATTCAATTTTATATTTTTCAATCAAATGCTTGACAATTTTACCAGCTTGTTGTCTCTGGCCTGCGGCTTGGTGGGGGAAAATGGCTTGATATTCCAAAAACTGCCCGGTTTCGTCGAGGGCGGAAACTTTGCACCCGGTGCGAAATCCCGGATCGATCGCGAGTGTGGGCTTCATGCCCGCCGGCGCCGACAGCAGCAACTCGCGGAGGTTGGTTTCAAAGGTGGTGATGGACTCGATATCAGCCTCTGCTTTGTGGTGCGATCGCACTTCCGTCATCAGCGAAGTCTTCATCAGGCGGTTGAAAGCGTCCTTCAAGGTCGATCGATAAAACTCCTTAACTTCAGGTATCCTAGTTTTAATTTCCTGAGATTCCAAATAAGCCATCACCGCCGATTCATCAAAGGCTAAATCTAAATCTAAAACCCCCTCCGTTTCCCCGCGGAAGAGCGCCAACATA
This sequence comes from Microcoleus sp. PH2017_24_DOB_U_A, assembly GCF_020738205.1. NCBI lineage: Bacteria > Bacillati > Cyanobacteriota > Cyanophyceae > Oscillatoriales > Microcoleaceae > Microcoleus > Microcoleus sp. PH2017_24_DOB_U_A. The sequence continues at coordinate 45,103 of NZ_JAEQCT010000024.1, read as the reverse complement.
TTGTGCGACTGAACATTTCTCGCTGCAATTTGGTAACTGCGGTACATTTCAAATTTCGTACTTCCTTCCGGGAAATCATCTTTAATTTTCGAGACAAAAACCCCCGTCTTCATTAAAAAATCTCGCAAATAAGCTCGGTATTCAGCTTTTTCGGAAATTGCTTCCGCCAAAATATCCCCAGCACCTTTGACAGCTTCTTCTGTTGTCTTCACTCCCTTTTCTTCCGAAATATATTTAGCTGCTTCCGCTTCGATATCGGCTGGTTTAGCAGTCGGCAAATTCAGACACTTAATAAAAATTGCCAGCGGTTCTAAACCTTTTTCTCTAGCAATTGTCGCCCGCGTCCGCCGCTTGGGTTTGTAAGGCAGATAAAGGTCTTCGAGTTCATTTTTTTGCAAGCACGACTCAATTTTGGCTTGCAATTCGGCCGTAAGTTTGCCCTGGGAGGCGATCGTCTCTAAAATCGACTTTTTGCGGTCTTCAATTTCCGTCAAATAGGTGAAGCGATCGGAAATATCCCGCAACTGAATTTCGTTCAGCAAATCGGTGCGTTCTTTGCGGTAGCGGGCAATAAACGGAATAGTTGCGCCCTCCGCAAAAAGTTCCAGAGCATTATTGACTTGAGAAAGATTGATGGAAAGTTCTTGAGCAATCAGTTGAGAAATGTTGAGCATAGTACAGAAGTTTGAGTCAATTACTGGCAGTTAATAAAATATTTATGAGTTCCGCGAATTAATAGGAAAATGAACCGCAGAGGCGCAGAGGACACAGAGGAGGAAATGAGATCAATAAGACTTTGAGAAGGTTTGCTGGAACGCCTTAGCAGTATTAAAATGATGTTAGCATAAATGCAGTCATTTCTCAATATTATATGTTTCCTTTTAAATATCCAGTGCCGCAAAGCGATCCGCCGCGATCGCCCAGAGAAACGCTGCCGACGATGTACGATTTACCTAGCGAAGATTCGGAGGAACCTGGGAAGCCAGACGAATTTCACGATTGGCAGCCGCAGTTGTTAACCCTGGCGTTTCGCCCTCGCAATTATCAGGCTTCTGAGATATTTAGCGGCACTGACATGAACCTTTATTATGACGTGCAGCACCCTCTGTGGCACAAACGCCCCGATTGGTTTGGAGTTGTGGGAGTTCCGAGACTGTACGATGGATCTGAACTGCGGATGAGTTACGTTACTTGGCAGGAAGGCGTGAATCCTTTTGTAATTGTGGAACTGCTTTCACCGGGAACCGAAAAAGAAGATTTAGGTGCAAATATCGATGACGAAAATTCAGGAAATCAGCCGAATGCTGCGGGTAACGGGCAAGTTTTGCAGGCGGAGACAAATGAGAAACCGCCTAGTAAATGGGAGGTTTACGAGCAGATTTTGCGGGTTCCTGTTTATGCTGTTTTCAGCCGCTATACTAACAGGTTGCGAGTATTTGTATTGAATGCCGGACACTATCAAGAATTAGAATTATCTGACTCGCGAGTCTGGATTCCGGATCTAGGTTTGGGCTTGGGTTTGTGGCAAGGGGAGTTTCAGGGAATCGATCGCCTGTGGTTGCGCTGGTATGATGTTGATGGCAACTGGATTCTGACTGAAGCGGAACAGCAACGGCAGCGCGCTGAGTCAGCGGAAGCTCAATTGCAGTCTTTGATTCAGCGGTTGCGGGAATCTGGCATCGATCCCGATCGATTTTTAAACCGTTAGAAAAACGGCGGTTGAAACCAGGTTTACACAAACGAAGTCCGCCTCCGTTTTTAAACCGTTAGAAAAGACGGCGGTTGAAACCGCGTCTACACAAACAAAGTCCGCCTCCGCGGACTGAAGAAGATAACGTATAGCGATTCTCAGAAAGATGAGGTACGTTGTTGGGCTTCAGCCCTCTTAGCGGTTTCAACCGCCCGATTTTCTTGTTTCTTGCTGACACTATTTGCCGTAAATCCTTCCGCGTAAGGAGATTGATGCAAATAAGCCTTACCAGCAGAACCAAAAAGTTGCAACTTACCCGAAATCACCGATCGCATAGCAGCGATCGCCTTTTCCATAACTTCCAACAAATCCGGATCGGACAAAGAATTGCTAGTTTTCAACACATCCATATAAGCATCGCGAACTTCCGTATTTACATTAAACTTAGACACACCTAATTTAATAGATTGATTAATCATCGATTCCGGCAAACCGCTAGCGCCGTGCAACACTAACGGCACCGAAACAGAAGCCCGGATTTTTGCCAAACGCGGAAAATCGAGTTTCGGTTCGCTGAAATATTTACCGTGAACGTTGCCAATTGTTACCGCTAAAAAATCCACCTTAGTTGCTGCAATAAACTCTACAGCTTCCACCGGATCGGTCATCTTGGCCGCTTTTTCTTCAATTGTCAAACCGTCCTCCGTGCCGCTAATTCTGCCGATTTCCGCTTCAACTACCGCACCGTTAGCGTGGGATAACTCAGTCATTTCGCGAGTAAATATCAAGTTTTGTTCGTAAGACAAAGGAGAACCGTCAGCCATGATGGACTTGATACCGGCGGCGAGGGCGAGGTGAATGTCTTTTTCTGAGGTGCTGTGATCTAAGTGTACTGCGATCGGCACGGAGGACTTGCGCGCTGCTTCCATGCAAAGCGCGACTAAAGGCGATTTTCCGTATTTGAGGGCGCTGGGGTGAAGTTGCAGCATCGCAGGACTTTGCAGCGCTTCGGCGGCATCGATGACGGCTTTTACTCCTTCGAGATTGTACACGTTAAAAGCGCCGATCGCGTAAGCATTTCTCCGGGCTGTGTTCAGCAATTCGCTAGTTGAGGCGAGCATAAGTACCTGGCTTAAAAACTTTTCCGTTGTCAGTTGTCAGTTGTCAGTTGTCAGTTGTCATCAGTCCTCAGTCATTAGTTAGGGAGCATCTCATTTTTGTAAAAAGCATTTTTTCTTTGAGTGCGAGCGTCCCCGCTAGCGAGTATTGTACAGCTCGCGAGCGGGGACAGCACTATAATAAATGCAAAACTGAGATGCTCCCATTAGTTAACTGTCAACTGTCAACTGTCAACTGTCAACTATTTTTGTGCATTACCAGCGTGCAAACCGCACTCTTTCATCGTCGATTCTTCCCACCACCAACGACCCTCGCGCTCGTGTTGGTTCGGCAATACAGGTTTCGTACAAGGTTCGCAACCAATGCTGACAAAACCGCGTTCGTGCAACTTATTGTAAGGCACTTCCAAAGCGCGAATGTATTCCCAAACCTCTGCCGAAGACCAGTTTGCTAAGGGGTTGAATTTAATTAATTCATGGTCTGGAGTTGAAAAAGCACCGTCAACTTCAATCACCGGAATACCGTTGCGGGTACTGGGACTTTGGTCTTTGCGCTGACCGGTAATCCAAGCATCGAGAGTATTTAATTTGCGGCGAAGCGGCTTGACTTTCCGCACGCCACAGCATTCTTTGTGGCCGTCTTCATAAAAACTAAACAATCCCTTTTCATCTACTAGGGCTTGTACTTCTGCTGAATCGGGAAACATTACTTCTAATTTAATGCCGTAATGTTTTCTAACTCGCTCCAGAAACTCATAGGTTTCTGAGTGCAACCGTCCCGTGTCTAGGGTGAAAACGCGGAAGTTTTTGGTAATTTTTGATGCCATGTCGATCAGAACTACATCTTCGGCACCGCTGAAAGAGATTGAAATATTGTCAAAATTGTCTAGGGCAAATTTGAGAATTTCTCGCGGTGTTTTTTGACTGTATTCTGCTTCCAGGGCGGCTATGTTGAGATTCTTCTGAGTGGCAACCATATTTTTGCGCGATCGGTGTTCTTTTTTTCTAACTCTTGATTATAGCCGATCGCAGTATCTTTCTCACCGATGAATCGCACGCTAGATCAAAAACGCATCCACAGCTTGAACCGAGCAGCCGTAGAGAGGAAAAAGGTTGAGACTTGACAGCGGTATCGCCCCCAACGTCCCTCGCTAAAATTTTTCGGACTGCAAGTCTCGCACGAGGAGATGAATGCGGTGCAAAATTTTACGGTACAACCACGCTCAAACATTTGATGTCATCTCATCTTTTTTGTGCGCTTAAGTAATACTAAACTGAGATTCTCCCGATTCAACTATTACTTTAGATAGTATTGGTAACTGACTATTTGCTCTCTGCTGCCAAACTTTCCATTTCTTTCTGCCACTTTTTCAATAAAACTTCCCGCTCTTTTTGTTCCTGAGGTTCCGGCATTCTCAAGCCATTTGTAGAATCATATTTGCCGTAATACTGCGACATTCCCTGAAAAGATTTAGTCCCCTCATTGGGCATAATTTTTTTCTGCTTCAGCCACTTTTCGCAAGAACTTTGCCACATGAAAACGCGATCGTGCACTTCGCCACCTAATTTTCTGATGCGCTTAACAGACAGTTCTTTTTTGACAAACAACAGCCGATCGCTCTCTTTGGTACGCTTAATCAAGCGAATTTCGGCGCCGGTGCCCCGGAAAAACTCGATCGCGCAATAGCCCTCCAACTGAAAAATGCAAACTTCCGTTGGAGGATTGCCGTCTTCCGGCAAGATATCCACATCAAAGGGCAACTGGTAGCCGATCGCGCTCACAGACGACTGCGGCAACAGCAACCGCACCCGCAGCAGGCGATCGGTATAATTAGCCCAAAAATCCCGGCGCTCCTCCAACTGCTTAATTTCCGCATCAGACAGCCGCAGCATCCGGGCCACCAAATCGATTGTTTTCTGGAAATAACTGTAATTTAGTCCGCCAATCCATCGCCTCAGCGACTCTTGAGCGGGAGCCGAAAGTAACTGCAATTTCGGATAATATTCGTCTCGCACCCACTCAACCAATTTCGGCCGTTGATTTTTGAGAATATCGCTCGAAATTTTAACTAACAACTCTTCAACTGCTGCAAGTTGCGACGCTGGTGGCATTTCCTTCAAGCACCTGAGCAGCCATTCTACACCCGACAAATCGGCAACCTGATTTTTGGCAAAAATTCCGGCAAGGTGTGGCCCGGCGCGATCGACTACGGGGATACTTGCGGGTAACTGAGCTTTTCCTAATAGTTCTACTGGGGTTTTTAGGTATTGCCAAGTCAATTTTGCTAGCTCGTAATCCGGTAAATCGCGGGTCAGTATTTTAATGATTTGTACTGGCAAAGCATCGGTGCCAGTCGCTGTATTGGCAAAGTCGGCAAAGCACTCTACCAAAGCTCGATCGAGGGCGGGAGCATTGCTAGAAACAGGATTTTCTAACTGGTGGCTGTAATGCAGCGCCAAACGCCACAACAACTGCTGTTTCAGGCGCACATTGTTCTGAGCTACCAGCCAAATAGCTTGAGATATTTCTCTGGTGCGATTCCCTACGGGATAGCTTCGCTTCACGGGATTTTTTAGATCCCATTGAGATTTAGCCCAGAGACAATAAGTCCATTCTAGAGGAGTAATACTGTCAGCTCGATCGCTCTCAATATCTGCTATAATTTCTGCCATTTCTCGCAAAACACTTGCTTTCACTTCGGGAACATTTGGCTTGCTTTTCTGTACAAAGCTTCCCGCATTTTTTGTTTTTTCTGGCAGTGGCTGGGTGGGATTTTCCGGTAGTTGAATTTGGCGAAACTGAACGCTCATATTTATAATTTGTTTGCTATAAAGTTGCTGCACTAGCATGATGCAATTTTTGACCAGAAAGAATTGGTTTAAAGGGGAGCATCTCTGTTTTGCGAAAAGCATTTTTTTATTATAGTGCGAGCACGCAAGAGCTCGCGTATTCTACAACTTGCGAGTTCGCGACAGCACTATATTCCAATACGGTTGACTTAACACTATTTATGCGCCGGAGATCCCCCTAAATCCCCCTTAAGAAGGGGGACTTTGAGAGCATTCTTGTCCCACCCCCTACTCCCCTTTTTCAAGGGGGGTTAGGGGGGATCTGTCTTAAGTAAACGGTATTGCACTATATTCCTTCCATGTAGAAGTCACTGTCAACTGTCAACTGTCAACTGTCAACTGTCAACTTTCAACTGTCAACTGTCAACTGTCAACTTTCAACCGACTTTTGTACATAAATCTCTCGCAAGTGTGCGATCGATCGCAATTGAAAACCCCGTTGATTGGCTCGCCCGCGCGTCATTTCTGTGATTGTAATATTTTACACAATTTTCGATATTCAGGGAAGGTACGACTGGGAAAACTAGCTGGGGTTGGGCGTTATGCTCTCTTTCGGCAGAAGTCAAGCTAGCTTGTCCGTGCGGCAGTAGTCCTGTGAACTCAAAAAAGAAGCACACAAGTGCGATCGCCCTACCCGAAAGAATTGGTTTAAAGCCCAAAGCCCGATCGCCCTTGAGAAATTAAAATCAGACTATTCATTACTCCCATCCTCGGACTTCCAGGTAGAGGTCGCACTCAACTGTCAATTGTCAACTGTCAACTGTCAACTGAAATCACAATCTCCCTCTCAAGTAGCATAGACTAAATTTGTAAATTGTTATTAAATTTAGTTGTGCGCGACAGTAACTTAAAAGTTAAGAGAAGTTGCTAACACTACCTAGTGTAACAATCCTCAATCGCGTAGGAAATTTTACAGTAAATAAAATTAGAAGGTTTGTGATGAGAATTGCCCAAATTGCCCCCCTGTTCGAGCGAGTTCCGCCCCCAGCTTACGGAGGAATTGAACTGGTGGTCAGCCTCTTGACCGAAGAATTAGTCAGAAGGGGACATGAAGTCACCTTATTTGCCTCCGGCGATTCAATTACTTCTGCTACTTTAGAATCAGTTCACCCCAGAGCGCTGCGTCTCGATCCCACCGTTAAAGAATACGGCATTTACGATATGATGCAACTGAGCAAAGTATATGGAAAAGCCGGAGAATTTGATATCATTCATTCCCACGTAGGCTGCACAGCTTTGTCTTACTCGCACTTAGTAAAAACGCCCACAGTTCACACCCTCCACGGCATTTTTACCCCAGACAACGAGAAGATGTTTAGCTTGGCCCGCACTCAGCCCTATCTAAGTATTTCTAACTCTCAGCGGGAAGAAAGACTAAATCTCAACTACGTCGCCACAGTTTATAACGGCATCGATCCGGCGACTTACGAATTTCACCCGCAGCCGGACAATCCTCCTTATTTAGCTTTTCTCGGTCGTATTTCGCCCGAAAAAGGTGCTCATTTAGCCATAGAAATTGCTAAGGCTTCCGGCTGGCATTTAAAGATTGCCGGCAAAGTCGATATTGTCGATCGCGAATATTTCGAGCAAGAAATCAAGCCGCACATTGACGGCAAGCAAATAGAATATTTAGGCGAAGCCAACCACGCCCAAAAAAGCGTGCTGATGGGCGGTGCAGTCGCCACATTATTTCCGATTACTTGGCGCGAACCTTTCGGGTTAGTCATGATTGAGTCCATGGTAACGGGAACGCCCGTAATTGCCATGAAATTAGGCTCGACTTCCGAAGTTATTGTTCACGAAAAAACGGGTTTTCTGTGCGAAAGCGTGGCAGAATGTATCGCCGCCATCGAACCGGCCCGAGAACTCGATCGCAGCGCTTGTCGCCAACACGCGATCGATCGCTTCAGCGTTAAAACAATGGTCGATGGCTATGAAGCAGTTTACCGACAAATTTTAAAAGAGCGATTTTCTCAAAACGGTCACGCGCATCATTTGACAGAATTAGAACTGCACGGCAGATAGCTGGGCGAGGACAAATTAAACGCAAGGCGGGTTTAGTTATCCAAAATTTACTTACCACATTCAATCAACCGGGTTGTTTTATGGAAACACCCGGTTTTTACCTGAGTTTAATTAATTGTCATTTTAGTTGTCGTAAAACAGGCTCGAACTTTCAGTAGAAGATTCTCAGCAGCAAGAGGAAGAAGGACACGGCATTGCCATGTCCCTAATGTATTTCAGAAGATTAGATAATATTACAAAAGTTTTTTTAATTAATTTTTTGGGACGGGCTAGAAGCCCATCCCACAAGAAAAAAATGTGGGATGGGCTTCTAGCCCGTCCTAGCTATTTTGGGGACGGGCTAGAAGCCCATCCCACAAGAAAAAAATGTGGGATGGGCTTCTAGCCCGTCCTAGCTATTTTTGCAATAAGTCTATTAAAAACTGCTGTATTAGTTGGTCGATATCATGCTGATTTTTTACCGAGCACTTCACTTTTTAGTCTGGATTTAATAAAAATTAAATTCATTTTAGGAAGTCAACTATTTGCTGGCATCAGTTGAAAAAAATGGTATGATGCTAATAGTGAAGCATTACATCAGGGTGCTTCGTGTCAAAATTTAATGCCAAAAAGTCAAGAGTCAAAAGCTCAAGAAAATTAAACTTTTGAAAGCTGGGAATCCACTTTTTGTAAAAATGACCGATACCTATGAAATAGAAGGAAAAACATTTGTCGCTGCTGCGGAGTTACCCGTAACCGAGTGGCCTTGCGCGATCGCCGATCGACCTCAACCAACACTCACCCTCAAAGACGATGATTTATTCCTGATTACTGACACCCTCGGCAACATCTCAGGCTGCTTAGAAGACGACAACGTGTCTAGCTTTGGGTTGTTTTGCCACGACACGCGCTTCCTCAGCCGCCTAGAATTGCAAATAGAAGGGCGATCGCCCATTTTGCTCAGCAGCAACGCCGAAAAAGGCTACCTGCAAACAGTTTTGTGCTCAAACCCCCGCATTGACGATCGCATCCCGGCAGAAACCATCGGCATCAGGCGAGAAATGGTCCTCAACGGCGGTTTGTTTGAAGAAATAGAAATCACCAACTTCACCACAAAACCAGTCAGCTTTGAAATAAGTCTCAGCTTCAACTCAGATTTCTTAGACTTATTTGAAGTCCGGGGTTACGGCCGCTCCCAGCGCGGGAAACTCCTGCGCCTGATGCCCCAAAAAACCGACGGAGCATCCCCCAGCGAATTTGCAGACAAAGCAGCTTTTCCTGACGCTGCAAACGGCAATAGCCACGGTGAAAATCCGGCAGTAGAAAACCCAAATGTGCCAATTCAAGAATCAGCAAAAAACTCGATCGGCGATCGAGCGATCGCCCCATATCCTTTCTGCGATCTTCAACAAGATTTAACCCTTGCCTACCAAGGTTTAGACGGCTTAGTAATGGAATCTCGGATCGAGTTTTACAACCAGCCACCATCACTGTTTCAGGGGAATACAGCAGTATGGCGCATCTCCCTAAAATCCCACGAAGCAATCAAATTGGGATATCGGCTCAAAATGCTGATCGACGGCAAATCGATCTCCCAAGTTACCACTCCCGTAAACCTAGTTCAAGCCAAAGCAGCGGAACTTTTAGAAGAGCGAGAATGGCTGACCGAAATTACCAGAATTAAGTCAGATAAAAACACCTTTAATCGACTCCTAAAACGCGCCGAACAAGACATTTATTCCCTACGACAAACCTTTGGCAAAGGCAAAGCAATTTCAGCCGGAGTTCCCTGGTTCTCGACATTATTCGGGCGCGACTCCATCATCGCCGCTGCTCAAATCTTAATTCTCGATCCAAGTTTAGCCAGACAAACTCTGACAACCTTAGCTCACTATCAAGGCAAAACCGACGACGATTGGCGCGACGAAGAACCGGGCAAAATACTGCATGAAATTCGCATGGGAGAAATGGCTCGCTGCAACGAAATTCCCCACACTCCCTATTACGGAACAGTCGATGCTACGCCTTTGTGGTTGATGCTTTACGCTGAATATTACGCCTGGACGTACGACAGCCAAACTTTAGATCTTTTGTGGCCAAATGCTTTGGCAGCGATGGAATGGATCGATCGCAAATGTGCCGCCACAGGCTACCTCAGCTATTACAAAAAATCCCAGCGCGGCTTAGCAAATCAAGGCTGGAAAGACTCGGGAGATTGCATCGTCAACCGATCGGGCGTCATTGCAGAAGGAGCGATCGCCCTTTGCGAAGTCCAAGCCTACGTTTACGCTGCCAAAACCAGGCTGGCAGAGATTGCCCGCATCAAGAAACGCATCGATTTATGCGATCGCTGGCTAGAAGAAGCAAAAGACCTAAAAACCCGATTCAACCGCGATTTTTGGATCGAAGATTTAGATTATTGCGCCCTAGCATTAGACGGCCAAGGCAAACCTGTAGACAGCATTTCATCAAATCCGGGACACTGTTTGCACCTCGGCATTTTGTCGCGAGAAAAAGCTCGCAGCGTAGCTGAAAGATTGCAAGCCCTAGATATGTTTAGCGGTTGGGGAATTCGCACCCTATCCTCCTTATCTCCCGCCTACAATCCCATAGGCTACCACACAGGCTCAGTCTGGCCGCACGACAACGCTTTGACAGCTATGGGATTGCGATCGCTCGGCCGAGTCGAACAAGCCCTAGAAGTAGCTCAAGGCTTATTTGACATGACTTTGCTGCAACCCTACGAGCGTCCCCCCGAACTTTTTTGCGGCTACGAGCGCAACAGCCAGAGCGATCGCCCCGTGCAGTATCCTGTAGCTTGCTCGCCCCAAGCTTGGGCAACTGGCAGCATTTTTCAACTGTTGCAAATGATGTTAAATTTAGTTCCCGATGCCCCTAACAACCAACTGCGAATTATCGATCCAGCCTTACCAGAATCGATTAATAAGTTGTCGCTAAACAACTTAAGGATAGGCTCAACTTTGCTAGATTTGGAATTTGAGAGATCTGGTTCCTCAACCGCTTGTCGGGTGATGAAAAAACGCGGCAATTTGCGAGTAATTATCGAAGCTTAAATGCGGCTAAGGATCGCAAATTAAATAACTTACAATTTTAATTGTTATTGTGGGGTGGGCGGGAGATCCCGCCCTTTTTGGACGGGCTCTCCCGCCCACCCCACAAACTTGTGTAAGTTATTTAATTCTCATTCTTAAGTGGGAATTGGGAATTCCCAATTCCCTTGATTCGCGACACGGAAGTCACGGAGGCAGGGATAGCTTTTTTTCTCTTCCGACTTCATCGGACTTCTTCTTTCTGGCTTATTCTGGCTTATTCTGGCTTATTCTTCCCTCTTTCTTGTTCCTTCTTCCCTCTTCCCTCTTCCTTCTTCCCTCTTCCTTCTTCCCTCTTCCTTCTTCCCTCTTCCTTCTTCCTTCTTCCTTCTTCCTTCTTCCTTCTTCCTTCTTCCTTCTTCGCTGAGGCTATGTGACCGGCTATATTGTATTTAGAAGTGCATTGATTTGTTTGCAAAATGGCGCAATCAAATAACCGTAGTGAAGCGGGGCGAAAGCCATCACCCCAGCAGCTTCTGGAGCGAGATTATCCGCCGTGAACAATAGTAAGGAAGTGTGAAATTATGTCAAAAATTTTAGTAGTGGACGATGTTCCCAGCGAACTGGAAATCATCTGTCGCATTCTTCAAGATGCCGGAATGCAGGTGATCCGGGCGGGTGACGGCGAAGAAGCGATCGCGCTGATCCGAGAAGTGCCGCCGGATCTCGTGGTGTTAGACGTAGTGATGCCACGAATGAACGGATTTGAAGTGATCAGAGAATTGCGGGGCGATCGCGCCACTGCACACTTGCCAGTAGTATTTTGTACTCATAAAAACACCGATATCGATAAAGCTTGGGGAACCGATTTAGGCGCCGATGCTTACGTCAGCAAACCATTTGAGCCTCAGCAACTCGTCAACATCGTGCAGCGACTGCTTTGGGCTTAAACAAAATAGACCTCTTGCAAAATAATTTTGTGCTATTATAGAAAGTTTAGACAATTTTATAATCTAGCAGGCTGAACAAGTTTAAGGAGATGCCAATCAACCCCATAATTCAAAGTTTGACCTAAACTTGAGCAAACTTTTAAGGATAACATATATTTTTTTTGCAAGAGGTCTAATATAGCCGTTCTCCTAATAGTGAGGTAATTGGCAATAGGTAATTGGTAATCGCGCTTGACCTCACTCACACTCTTTTGTGCTATATCAAGTGTTCAGTAGCATTCACCAAATATCATAGCGAGAAACCCAGTTTTTTTTTCAACAAACATGGTTTCTAAATTCCTTAAAAGTGGTAGATATATTAGAGAAATCATTCCAGTTGCCCAGCCCGCTATTTATTTAACCATTTGATCCTGTAAAACCGATCCAGATAAACTCTCGGAGCGATCGGCTTTCCTAGCAAAGCAAATTCCTCATTTGTAAGATACACTAGAAACAAAAAATCAGGAATGAAAACAACTGCTACCCAGGCGGCGGGGAATCAGACAACTGGAACAAAGCAATTTCTCCTTTTCGGTCAAGGAGGCAGTCTCTTTGGCGTAGAGTTAGAAGCAGTGCGGGAAGTTCTTTCCCTCAACGAACAACCGATTTCCCCGGTTCCTAACACCCTGCCATTTTTGTTGGGATTAACCAACTTGCGGGGCGAAATCCTAGCAGCAGCAGACTTCGGACGGTTTGCTGGGCTCGATCCGGTTGACACCCACCACCCAAGCAGCCGCATCTTAGTGGTGGAAGCGCCCGATCCGCGAGATGTGAGATTGTCGAAAATGCGGATGGGCTTGGCTGTCTCCCGTGTCGAAGGAGTTTTGTCTCTAAATCCCGATCGCACTGTCTCAGCAGTAGATGTCAGTCCCGACTTGGCTCCCTTCTTAAAAGGTTTGTACAATTCCGAAGGACGCTTGCTAATGATAGTGGATGTCGAGGCGATCGCCCATTCCGAACGCTGGTAATTAAACAGTTGACAGTTGACAGTTGACAGTTGACAGTTGGCAGTTGACAGTTGACAGTTGGCAGTTGGCAGTTGACAGTTGACAGTTGACAGTTGACAGTGAGGTTTTTAGGCAGTTGACAATTGACAAAGGAAGAATATGGAGTCAATCTAAAATCTAAAATCTAAAATCGATCGCCTTTAATTTACCAATTCTTAATTTTATCATGAATTTTATCTATAGTTCGATCGCCACGACATTCACCCTGACATTACCTGACTTTTCTATTTCGCTGGTAGCTGGGATTGCCAATTGTATTATTTGTTTCTGTTACTTTGCGATCGCCTCGCTAATCAGCTTAGGTTTGTGGCGAAACCGTCAATTCGGGTTCGACATCTTCGCCACAGTCACAGCAGCCATATTTTGGAGCTGCGCTTTCGGCCACAGCGGCCACGCAGCCGAATACCTGGGATTGCCGCACTCCCATGTGGCACAAACTGTATCGGATTGGATAACTGTCATTCCGGCGATCGCCTTTTTGAGTCTGTCCAACCGCTACCAATTCTTAGTAGGTTCCACCCAAATTCTTACCTCCAAAAAAGCAACAGAACAAGCCCTCAGCGAAACAACCCAGCGATTTCAGGCAATCTTCGACCAAGCTTTTCAACTAATCGCATTATTGAACCCAGACGGCACTCTGATCGAAGCAAATCAGACAGCATTAGAATTGGGCGATTTGGAACCATCAGAAGTGCTGGGGCTAAAATTTTGGCACACACCTTGGTGGGCATCATCCCCAACCAACCAGCAGCGCCTCAAAACCAACATTAAACAAGTCTCGGCAGGCAAGTTTGTACGGGAAGAATACGAAATCACCGGAGCCAACAACCAGGTGACAGTAATTGACATATCATTTAAGCCCCTGTTAAATGAAACAGGAGAAGTATTTCAAATTCTCGCGGAAGGCCGCGACATAACAGCGCGCAAACAGACAGAAGCCAAATTGCAGCAGCTAACCGCAGAACTAGAGCAGCGAGTCAATGACAGAACCGAGCAGATTCAGCAAACCAACGCACTATTGCAACAGGAAGTTCGCGATCGCACCGCTGTTCAAGAGCAATTAAAAGCCTCTGAACAATTTTTAAACAACATCATCAACACCATCCCTGACCCGATTTATGTCAAAGACGAACAGCACCGCTGGCTAGCATTAAATGATGCCTTTTGTCAATACATCGGTCGCAGCAGATCGGAACTAATTGGCAAAGCTTACCGCGACTTCTTGCCCAAAGAACAAGCAGACATATATGAAGAAAAAAACCAATTAGTTTTCTGGGCAAACACCAGCAGCGAAACCCAAGAAACCATTACTGAACCGGACGGAAATACCCGTTTTCTGTCGGTCAAAAAATCTACCTTTGTAGATGCCGGCGGCAGCAAAGTCCTCGTTTGCGCCATTAGAGAAATCACCAACCGGGTGCGTATGGAAGAACAACTGCGGGAGACACTCGCCGAGGCTGAAAGCTCCCAAAACTTGCTGCGAACAGTTATTGACGCTACCCCAGACTTGATCTTCGTCAAAGATCGAAACTTCCGCTACAGCCTAGTCAACGCAGGTTTCGCCGCCGCCTTCGGCAAAACCCAAGCAGAAATGCTAGGCAAAGATGACCTAGAACTCAACGTACCCACAGAGCAAATATTCGGCAACTTCCATACCCAAACAGATCCTCAAAGACAAGTTAAAGGCTGGCGCGCTGATGACACAGCCGTACTCAACGGTCAGGAAGTCCATAACCCCAACGACATTGCCTCCTTAGCAGACGGCAAAGTACACATCTTCGACACCCAAAAATCGCCCCTCAAAGACGCAGAAGGCAAGATTCTAGGCGTTCTCGGCTTCTCGCGCGACATCACACAACGGCGCGAATCCGAACAAGAACTATTGCGGCTCAAAGCAATCTTAGAAACCACCACCGACTGGGTAGGGATGGCAGACTCCCAACAGCGCAGCATCTATCTCAACCGCGCAGCCAGAGAAATGTTGAGAGTTGGCAAGGACTCAGATTTAGCCGGAATTAGTATTTCTGACGTAACATCGCCCAAAAGTATGGACACTCTGATGGAAGTTGGTATCCCCGCAGCTTGCCGGGACGGGGTGTGGAGCGGCGAGACAATTTGGCAGACTTTAGACGGCGAAGAAATACCCGTTTCCCAAGTAATTATTGCCCACAAATCCCAGAGCGGAGAAGTTGAATTTATGTCAACGATCGCCCGCAACATCACAGAACGCAAGCGCACGGAACAAATCTTGGAGCAGAACTTGCAAATGCTCGACCTCGCCAGCGACGCTTTGATTGTTCGGGATATTGACGGCACGATTAATTATTGGAACCAAGGCGCCCAGAGAATGTACGGCTTCACGAAACAAGAAGCTTTGGGTAAACTCACCCACACTCTATTTCACACCATCTTCCCCCAGCCTTTAGAAATAATATCGGCACAGTTAGCAGAGCGGGATTATTGGGAAGGAGAACTGATTCACACCACCAATTACGACACCAAAATTACCGTATTCAGCCGCTGGAATTTGCAGCGAGACGAACAGGGAAAACCCAAAGCAATTTTAGAAACCAACAACGACATTACAGGGCGCAAGCAATCCGAAATCGAAAATCAAAGATTGAGATCGATCGTCGAAAGTAGCTCGGATTTTATCGGGATGGCAACAATGGAGGGAGAGCCATTTTACCTGAACCCCGCTGGCACGAAGCTAGTGGGACTCAACTCTCCAGAAGAACTCAAAACTAAGAATACGGGGGAATTCTTTTTTCCCGAAGACCTCCAGCAATTCACAGCAGAAATTATGCCGTGCGTCATGGAGACTGGCTCTTGGCGGGGCGAGTTTCGGTTGAAGCACTTTCGCACCGGCGATCGCATTCCCGTTGACTACAGCGTATTTACAGTCAAACACCCAGAAACAGGAGAGCCGATGGGGTTGGCAACAGTTACCCGCGACATCAGCGATCGCAAACGGGCAGAAGAAATGCTGCGCGATCGCGAAAGACTGTTCCGAGCCATTTTCGACCAATCGTTACAATTCATGGGGCTGCTAGAGCCAGACGGTACTGTTTTGGAAATCAACCAAACAGCCCTCCTTGCCGCTGAGGTGGGGATTGAAGAGGTAGTAGGCAAGCCGTTTTGGGAAACCCCGTGGTGGCAGATTTCCCCAGAAGTCAAGCAACAGGTACGAGAAGCTGTCGCCAAAGCCGCCGCCGGCGAGGTAGTTCGCTACGAAGCGGAAGTCCTACTTACCGGGGGTTTCCTCGCAACCCTTGACTTCTCCCTCAAACCCATCAAAGACGAGAGCGACAAAGTCGTGCTATTAATTCCAGAAGGCCGCGATCTGAGCGATCGCAAAGCCCTAGAACGAGAGCTTTCTTTGCGTCAAGCTCGCTTTGATGCCTTTTTCGCCGCAGCACCAGCGGGAATGTTCATCACCGACGACCAACTGCGGTTCATGCAGTTCAACGAAAAATTAGCCGAACTCGGGGGCCAGCCGGCTTCAGCATACATCGGCAAAACCCTATGGGAAGCCGAACCGGAAATGGCACCGGTTCTCGGCCCGCTGTACCAGCAGGTTTTGAGTACCAACGAACCGATTTTAAATCTCGAAGTCTCCCACGCTACCACTGCCCACCCAGATGTGGTGCGGGATTGGCTGTCTTCTTACTTTCCTTTGCCGGGAGAGGACGGCAAACCCCTTGGTATCGGTGCTTTCGTTCTGGAAGTTACCGATCGCAAAGCCCTAGAACGAGAATTAGTTTTGCGTCAATCCCGCTTTGACGCATTTTTCGCAGCGTCCCCAGCCTCGATGTTTATTTTTGACGAGCAGTTGCGGTTCGTGCAAGTCAACGAAAGTTTGGCCGAAACGACCGGCGTCTCAGTTGCCGAACACCTAGGCAAAACCGTCAGAGAAGTGATACCGGAAATGGTCGATACTCTACAGCCGATTTTGCAGGGGGTTTTGGCAAACAACCAGCCGCTTTTAAATATTGAGGTTGCAGGTACAACCGTCAATCAACCGGGCGTAATCCGAGATTGGCTGGCTTCTTACTTTCCTTTGGCCGGAGAGGACGGGAAACCGATCGGTGTTGGCGGTGTGGCGATCGAAATTACCGATCGCAAAAAAGCCGAAGCAGAGCGCGATCGATTTTTCACCCTGTCCCTAGACTTGCTTTGCATTGCCGATTTTGAAGGCAAATTCAAGCGTCTCAATCCCGCTTGGGCAAAAACCCTCGGCTACACAGTAGAAGAACTCCAAAACCAATCTTTTATCGATTTTGTCCATGCCGAAGACGTGGAAAAAACCTTGGCAGAAACGGCAAAAGTAGCCGGCGGTGCCGAAACAATATCTTTTGAAAATCGCTACCGCTGCAAAGACGGTTCCTACAAATGGCTGTCCTGGAAATCGCGACCGCTAATAGAAGAAAAGATCATGTATGCAGTCGCGCGCGACATTACCGAAAGCAAACAAACAATTAGTCAACTGCAAGAAACAACAGCCCAATTAGCCCGTTCTGAAGAGGAATTTAGAGGGCAAAGCAATCTCTTGCAACTGCTAATTAACAGCATTAGCGACGGCGTGGTTGCTGCCGATGCCAATGGCAATTTTGTGTTGTTCAACCCCGCCGCTACAAATATGTTTGGCTCGGGTTCCACAGATGCTCTCCCCAACGAGTGGGCGGCAAAATACGGTGTATTTTTGCCCGATACCGTCACTCCCTATCCCACAGCCGACATCCCTTTAGTACGCACGCTTCGAGGAGAATCCGTTGACGATGTAGATATTTTCACCCGCCACGCAGCCCAGCCTGAGGGCCTGTGGGTCAAAATTAACGGCCGGCCGCTCAAAGACGAAACAGGAGCAATTAAAGGTGGTGTAGTCGTTTGCCGCAACGTCACCCAGGAAAAAGCATCGCAGCAGCAGATGCAGCAGTTGGCCGAGGCACAGGAACGCTTGCTGCAAGAACTCAAAACGCGGCAAAATGCCCTCGATGAAGCTGCGATCGTCAGCGAAACTGACCTCAAAGGCATAATTACTTACGTTAACGAAAGATTCACCCAAATATCCGGTTTCAGCATGGGAGAACTGCTGCACCGCGACCACCGCATTGTCAATTCTGGCTACCATCCCAAAGCATTTTTTTCCGAAATGTGGCTGACAATTTCTCGCGGTTTGGTGTGGAAAGGGGAAATCAAAAATCGGCGCAAAGATGGCTCGTTTTATTGGGTAGATTCCACGATCGCCCCCATCTTCGATACTAGCGGTACCATAGTCAAATATATCGCCATCCGCTTTGACATTACCGAGCGCAAAGAGGCAGAGGAAGGACTGGAAAAATTTGCAGCCGAACGCAAAGCTGAAGCCGATTCGATGACGCAGCAAGTCCTCAAACTGTTGGGAGAAATTAAAGGCGCAGCTCAAGGGGATTTGACAGTCAGGGCGGAAGTAACGAATGACGTTTTAGGTGCTGTCGCCGACTCTTTTAACTTTTTAATTGGTTCTCTGCGGAAGGTGGTAACGGGAATTCAAACTTTAGCCGAACAGGTAACATCTGCCACTGGCGAGTCAATTAACAATACCAGCGAACTCACTCAACAGGCGGAAGTTCAAGCAGAAAAAATATCTGCAATCATGCGGGAAATCGAGCGAATCGTGAATTCGATCCGCGACGTGCGAGATGTTTCGGTGCGCGCCGAAACCGTTGCTCAGCAGTCTTCTCACACCGCAGAAGTCGGCGGTATGGCGGTCGATCGCGCTGTCGAAGGCATTAACGAGCTCCGGTTGACGATCGCCTCTACCTCAAAAATGATGAAGCGTTTGGGCGAATCTTCGCAACAAATCGGCAAAATTGTCACTTCGATTTCTCAACTGGCTTCCCAAACCAATTTGTTAGCTCTCAATGCTACGATTGAAGCAGCCAGAGCCGGCGAACAAGGTTTAGGTTTTGCGGTTGTCGCCGAAGAGGTGCGGAAGTTGGCAGAGCGATCGGCCGGCGCGACTGAGGAAATCTCGGAAATTGTGGGTACAATTCAAGAAGAAATCAGCCGCGTGATGAAGGCAATGGAATCGGGAACACTGGAGGTAGTGGAAGGTACTAAGCTAGCAAGCGAAGCTAAAACTCACCTGAATGCCATCATCGAAGTTAGTCGAGAAATGAATGCTTTGGTGCAGAATATTACTCGCGCTTCGGCTAAACAAACTGTTTCGGCTGAGGAGATTTCTAACAGTATGCAGCAAGTCAATGAGATTGCAAATACAACTGCCCAAAAAGGTTCCGATGTCAAAGCATCGCTTGATGATTTATCCGGTTCTGTCAGCAAATTGCAAAAGTCGGTGGCTAATTTCCGCAGTTAGTTATTAGTCAAAGGTTTGTAGTGAGGACTTTAGTCCTTCTATGGATGCGGACTAAAGTCCTCACTACAAACCAATCTTATTAGGGTCATCCTTTTCGGAGATGATATTAAGAGGCTCCCCTTAAGAAGTCACAGTGTGCGATGATGAATGCTAGCATAGATCGGTATTTGGAATATTTTAAGGTGCAGCTATCGTGTTTGAAATCGAGTTTACAGACCAAGCAATTGAGGATTTGCAGTGGTTTAAAAAACACGAACAGAATGTAATTGTTGACGGTATTGAAGCTAACCTTTGTTATGAACCCACTACGGAGACGCGCAACCGGAAACCCCTGCGTCCAAACAATACAGCAGAATGGGAATTGAGAGTGGGGCTATATCGCGTTTTGTACAACGTTGAGCAGCAAGTTAAAATTGTCAGTATAGAGCGCATCGCTGGCAAGCCTGGGAATAAATACATATTTCAAGGGGAAGAGGAAGAACTATGATGAACTGGGATTATCGAGTATTTTTTGAGGATGGCGGGTACACAATTCGCACGGTGTATTATGACGATACGGGTGCGATCGCAGCCTGCTCGGAAAAAGAAACTGCACCTTATGGAGAATCATTGGCAGAACTTCAAGCAGAATTAAACCAACTCCTGGCTGCTCTAAAAAAGCCAGTTATTTCTGCTGACGATGTGCCGGCTCCAAGCGATCGTCCGAAGGCAAAAAGAGGAAAATCATTGCAAGCAGTGCGGCAACAACTTGGCTTGCAATCGGAAATAACGAAAGAAATTTTGTTGAGTTCAAAGGATTAATAAAAAACCGAGGTTATCGGTAATAGTTCAAAAGTACTGGGCACCGATATTCATATTTATAGCAACCGCCACATCCGGCGCTCACATAAATAACCTGATGAATAGAGCTTAGAACCCTATAGCATAAACGGTTTGATTCCCGTACCTTGTAACTGTCAACTGTCAACCATTCGACTACGCTCACGGCAAGCTCTCAACTGTCAACTGTCAACTGTCAACTGTCAACTGCTATATATGGATGATGATGATTTAAACGAATTAATAGATGCTTTTACCGCAGAAACGCAAGAGTTTCTCCAGTCAATGGAAACTCACCTGCTGGCGATGGAAGGCGCAGATTTGAAAGGGCGACAAGCGGGTGTTAAAGAAATGTTTCGGGCCGCTCACTCGATTAAAGGTGCGGGTTCGATGTTGGGCTTTCAAGACGTGTCGGCGGCGGCTCACACGCTGGAGGACTGTTTTGTCATTTTGCGCGATCGCACGGACTTGTCGGCCCTGGAACCGGTCACTATAACTGTTTTGCTGCAAGGGGTGGATGCTCTCAAAAAGATAGCGGCCGAAGCAATTCACCACTCGGATGTCAGCACTCCCGATCAAAGGTCAAACCTGGAGGCGATCGCCCAAATTCATGCCCAGTTCGAGGCAAAGTACGGCAAGCCGGGGCCGCCGCCAGTCCCCGCAGCCAGTCGATCGGCAGCCCCGGAAACCCTGAAACTGATTTTTGAACACGAATTGCCGCCAATCTTCAATCGCCTAGAAACTGAGCTTTCCCAAGCTTCGGAGGCAGATTTGCCAAAAAGCGTCACCGCCCTCAACCAGGTTTATTACCAACTCTCCGGCTTGGCTGGAATGCTGCAATTGCCGGATTTTGGGAAAGTCGCTGAACCCCTCAGAGATTTGATCGACTCTCCAGATTTGACTTTACAGCGGTTGCAGTCCGAGGGTTGGGCGATCGCCCAGTCGTTGCAAACCGCACGCCAGCAGCTATTAGACGGAAGGGCGATCCTCTTCGAGGGCTGCGCTAACGAACTCCCCCAAATCTCCCCCCCACCCCCAAACGAATCACAAACATCCGAAACCTCCCCCCCTCTCCCCCTCTCCCCCTCTCCCCTCTCTCCCTCTCCCCCCCTCCCCAACCCGCAGCGACCAACAATCCGCGTAGACTTAGAACGGTTAACAGAATTAGTGAATCTGGTCGGAGAATTAGTCATCAACCGTACAAATTTGGAACTGCAAGAATCCGAATTGCGCGGCGAAGTCAAACGCATCCGCCGCAGTATCGTAGATTTAAATCAATTCGGCGGCCAGTTGCGCGAAGAATACGACAGACTGAGTTTTGCAGACTGGAGAGGAGGAAACGGCAATTCGGGATTAGGAAAACTTGCAGGATATGAAACAGAATTTCCACTGATTGTTAACGACAAATCCTCGATCGACCATTCTCACTTCGATATCTTAGAGATGGATCGTTATACAGAGTTCCACTCAACCGCCGCAGAAGTCATCGAAACCGCCGAAGCAATTTCTCAATCCGCCACCAAATTAGACACCTTAGCAATGAAATTCGAGCGCAGTACCGACCAACTGCGCCGCATCACCGAACAACTTCGCAGCCGCGTCATGCAGTTGCGAGTCGTGAGTTTCAGTCGCGCCGTAGACCACTTACCGAGGGCGCTTCGGGATATGTGCCTCACCTACGATAAAGATGTCAACCTGCTGTTAGTAGGAAGGGATACCAAAATTGACGAAAGTTTGCTCGACGCTTTGCGCGATCCCTTGGTACATTTAGTAAGAAACGCTTTTGACCACGGCATCGAAATGCCCGAAGTTCGGCAAGCAATTGGCAAACCCGCCAGCGGTCAAATTGAAATCGAAGCCCGCCACCAAGGCGGCCAAACTATTATTACTGTCGCCGATGACGGTAAAGGTATTGACCCGGAAATCATTCGCCGCAAAATAGTTAAAAAGGGTTTAGCGACGGAAGAACAAGCCCAAGAATTTTCGATTGCCGAACTCTATGATTTTCTATTTTGGCCCGGTTTCAGCACTGCCGAGGAAGTGAGCGATCTTTCCGGGCGAGGAGTCGGACTCGACGTGGTGCGAACAAATTTGCGGACTGTGCGGGGGACTGTGAAGGTGGATTCTCGCCTGGGAAAAGGTACGAGTTTTATCATCAAACTGCCATTGTTGCTGTCGATTACTGAGGCTTTGATGGTAAAGACCGATCGCAATAAAATAGCAGTACCGCTAGATGCAGTCGAGGAAATTCTGCATATTAAAGCTTCGGAAGTTCACACCGCCGGCAATCAGCCGATGTTGTGGTGGCGGGATGAATTTATTCGTTTGGTGCGACTGCAAGATTTGCTCGAATACAGCGTCGTCGGGCCCGATGGCCCCTCTCCAGACCCTTTGACTCAAGATCACATTCCCGTCTTGGTTTTGGCTTCTACCGAAGGAATGCTGGCGGTGGCCGTGGAACGCCTGATCGGCCAGCAGGAAATTGTGGTTAAACCTTTGCCGCCTCCTCTATCCAAGCCTCGCGGGGTTTTGGGGAGTACGATTTTGGGGGACGGTAAAGTTGTAACTATTTTGGATGTGGATGATTTGGTGGGTCAACCTTTATCCAATAGTTCGATCGCCCCTGTGTCTGGTAAAGTGCCACAAGTGGCGCCGACTTCGAGTCAGTCGCCCCAGATTTTGGTAGTGGACGATTCCTATACAATTCGGCAGTTGTTGTCTCTGATGCTGACTCGTGCCCGCTACCGCGTAGTTCAGGCTAAAGACGGCTTGGATGCCCTGGAAAAGCTGCAAAATGGTCTTGATTGCAGTTTGGCGATTGTCGATATTGAAATGCCCCGGATGGATGGATTTGAATTATTGCGCTCTATGCGATCGACCCAGCGGTTTGCTAAGATTCCCGTAGCCATGCTGACATCCCGCAGCGGCGAAAAACACCGACAAATGGCAATGGAATTAGGCGCCAATCAATATTTTACGAAACCTTACAGTGAATCTCAACTTTTAGAAGCAATACCAAAATTAATCAAACATTAAATAAAGGTACGTTGTTGCGCTTTAGCGCTCTTTCATATATATACAAAGAGCGCTGAAGCGCAACTACATACCTAGAAAAAAATACTATTTCCCAGCAGTGCCTGGTAACGAATAGATTCCCAATCAAAAATCAAAAATCGCATGACTCACACGAATTACAATCGCCGCTTTCGCAGCAAGAAACAAGGCGCTGTCAGAACTCCTCCTCGAAAACTTGTGTCCTTTGAACTGGGAAACGTTAATTATGCGGTTCCTATAGAAAAAGTGCAGCGTGTTGTCAAAGACTTTAATCCCTACGGTTTTTTAGATAGCGGTCAAAGTTTAGTTCGGCACCAAGAAGAACTAATTACCCTGATTAATTTATCTAAAATATTTCCTAGCAGTCGGAGTATTGCTGACTGCAACTACCTGATTGTTTGCAGCTTAAATAAAAGCGATCGCTTGGGAATTCCCATTCCTGATATGCCGAAAATCTTGGAAATTGCCGAAGAAAGTTTCTGCGAAATTCCAGAGTTGTACCGCCAACAGCAACTACCTGCGGTAATAGAAAAGTTGATTCGCGCCCCTGACGGTTCCGAAGTTTTTTATCTGAATTTGGCTCTATTTAGCCCAACCTAATATCTAGCAATTTTCAGTCATCATCCAAACGAGGAAGCCCAATATTTGCTCAACCGGAAGCAGAGAATAATCAGTAAGATCGATAGATACGCATTGCTCTTCTAGTTTAAGAAACCGCCAAACTGTACCGCTAGTTACGGTTCCGTAAATAGTCGATATCGGCTGTTGCTTTTGTTGGTTAAAACGTTGAGCGGCAACCATTTCTGCAAGGCATTGCCCCAAACCTGGTTTAAGGTCTTCTTTCTTGGCTTCCACTAAGACAACCGCAGGGGCTTTAATAAATAGTTGTTCCGGGGAACGACTTAGGAGAAAGTCCACATAGCCTGTGAGTTCAGCCTCCGGTTCTACATTGAATTCTTCGCCGGAAAAAACGCTAATCTGCCCTTGAAGCTGCCGTTTGACTTCCAGCAACACAGGATTGATAATCCCCTCAGATCGAGCTTTTTCACTGCTGACTGCGATCGCCCATGGAATCGTTTCTTTAAGAGTATCCTGAAGCAAAAGACTAGGAGTGACTGGCGCAATTTCGGGGAAGAAACGCGCGCCTTCAACGATCGTAAGATTGAAATCCTCTACAGCTTTGCTGAGAGTAAATTTACTGTAAGGCATAGGTTAATTATTTGCGATCGCATACCGTAACACTTTTGACTGAAATCAGGAATGTTTTATTTTTGGCTTAATATACTCGATTGAGTGTACCATCTTTACAGAGAATTTGCTGTAAATGGTATTCTTGCAAGCAAGAAGTTATTTATTTATGAAAAAAATCACAATACTGTCGATCGCCCTGCTAATTTCTGCCGCCACTCTAGAATATCCGAAGGTGGGGCTGCAACTAAGGGCGATCGGGCAAACACCAACGCCCCAAACACCAACACCTCAACCACCAATCATCCAACCACAAATACCCCAACCACCGACAACTCAACCACCAACACCCCAAACACCAACACCCCAAACACCAACACCCCAACCAAAAGCAGAAGATCCCAAAAAGCTCGGTTACGTCTCCCCAGAATTTGCCGAAAGGTTCTCCCAGCAACAAATTGACCAAATCAACGCCAACGTCGAAACGCTGTTGCTAACCCAAAGCTGCGTCCGTTGCGACCTCCGAGCTATAAAATTAGTTAACATACGCTTAAAAAATGCGATCGTCACAGGAGCAGATTTATCAGACGCCAGCCTCAGCGGTAGTACCTTCGAGATCTCAGATTTTGTCAACACCAATATGGCTCGCACAGACTTAAGCGGAGCCCAGTTAATCGGAGCGAGAATCAGCAACACCAACCTCCGAAAAGCCAACTTGACAGGAACCAATTTAGACGGTGCAGACTTGCGATTTTGCGACCTCAGAGACGCAAATCTGTCAAATGCGAACCTCCGGAATGCTAATATAGATGGCGCTAGTATCGATCGAGCCAGCATGGCCGGCACAACCATGCCAGACGGCCGAAAAAATTAATCACAAAATCTTTCCTAGAGGCAGAAACCGGGTTTTTTTTACGAAGCTACTGCATCAAAACCCTTAATCGCATAAAAAACCCGGTTTCTTTGGTATTGATAAGTCCAAAAATATAAATCAAACAGCCAAAAACCTCTGAACCACCTCATCACTCAACTCGCTAGTGCTTCCAGAAGCCACAATCCCGCCTTTCTGCATAGCATAATACCAATCAGCTTGCCGCACAAAATGCAAATGTTGCTCCACCAACAAAACCGAAATTCCCCTAGTCGCAACTACCCGGCGCACAGCAGCTTCAATGTCTAAAATAATCGACGGCTGAATTCCCTCCGTCGGTTCATCCAAAACCAGCAATTTCGGCTCACCCATCAAAGCCCTAGCGATCGCCAACTGCTGCTGCTGTCCCCCGCTCAAATCGCCCCCCATGCGATCGAGCATAGTCTTCAAAACCGGAAATAACTCAAAAATCTCATCAGGAACTTCAGGATTTTTGGTCAGAGTTGGTTTCGCTTCCAACCCTAACAATAAATTTTCTTTAACAGTCAAACGCGGGATAATTTCGCGCCCTTGAGGCACATAACCAATCCCCAATTTAGCCCGCTGGTGAGTCAACTTAGAGACAATAGATTGTCCGCCAAAATTAATTGTGCCGCTGCGAGGTTGCAGCAAGCCCATTAGGGTTTTTAGCATAGTAGTTTTGCCAACACCATTGCGGCCGATCAAGCAAACCATTTGCCCCGCATTAACACTTAAATCGACACCGCGCAAAATGTGACTTTCGCCATAGTAAACATTCAAATCAGAAACTTGCAGCATATGTTTGATAATTAGTAATTAGTAATCGGTAATCCGTTACATCCGTTACACAATCCGTTGCCGAACTTCTTCACTCTTCTGGTTTTCCCAAATATACCTCAATTACCCGATCGTCATTTTGCACCTCATCCATCGTTCCCTCGCACAAAACAGCACCCTGATGCAACACCGTCACCTGCCGCGCAATTTGCCGCACAAACTCCATATCATGTTCAATTACCAACACCGAATGACTTTCGGCCAGCGAAATCAGCAACTCTCCAGTTAACACAGTTTCCTCATCAGTCAAACCCGCCACAGGCTCATCCACCAACAACAAATCAGGAGATTGCGCCACCAACATCCCAATTTCCAACCACTGCTTTTCCCCGTGAGAAAGCAAACCAGCCAAAACATCAGCCTTAGCAACCAAACCAATAGTTTCTAACAAACCCGCCACCGTGCGCTTTTCAGCAGCAGGAGCAGGCTTAAACAGAGTTGGAAATACATTTTTATTGCCGTTGCAAGATAGCTCCAAATTTTCGCGCGGCGTTAAATTCAAGTAAACTCGCGGCGTTTGAAACTTGCGGCCAATACCCAGACGCGCAATCTGATATTCGGACAATTGGCGCAAATTTTTGCCCTTAAATATCACTCGCCCTTCCGTCGGCTGCACCTTCCCAGTAATCGAATCGAGAAAAGTTGTTTTCCCCGCACCGTTAGGGCCAATGATAACTCGGAGTTCCCCCGCATCCATGCTGAAATTTAAACCGTTGATGGCTTTGAAACCATCAAAACTAACAGTCAAATTTTCTATCTCTAATACTTTTCCCTTCATAACTTTAATTCCGCAATATACAACTGATTTTTCTTGATTTTCCTTAATTGTAGTTGTAGGGTGCGTCAGTCAACCGTCTCTGAGAAAGCCGAAAAATCTGCTGGCTGACGCACCTTACATAACTGCTTGTCCTGAATTGTCTTTGGAAGGTGCGTCAGCCTATAGTCTTTGAGCTAGCCGAAAAATCTGCGGGCTGACGCACCCTACATAACTGCTGCTTGTCCTGAATTTTAGTTGTAGGGTGCGTCAGTAAACCGTCTCTGAGAAAGCCGAAAAATCTGCCGGCTGACGCACCTTGCTTAACTACTTGTCCTGAATTTTAGTTGTAGGGTGCGTCAGTAAAAAGTCTCTGGAAAAACCGAAAAATCTGCGGGCTGACGCACCCTACATGGGCTACATTAGCACTAGCCGCGATTGCTCATAAAGTCAAACGAAATACTGTTAGAAGTGCTCGTTACTGGAGCTGGATTTGCAGCCATAATCCGCTCAGCCAACTTCGAGAGCGGCAAACTTTGCAAATACACTTTACCCGGCCCGGTTAGCTTGACCAAAAACAAGCCTTCGCCGCCAAATAAAGCATTTTTAAAACCGCCCACAAACTGAATATCGTAATCTACCGTCGGCGCAAAAGCTACCAAACAACCAGTGTCCGCCCGCAACACTTCGCCAACTCCCAAATTTTTCTCAACGATTGTTCCTCCCGCATGAACAAAAGCTAACCCGTTACCCTGTAATTTTTGCAGAATAAAGCCTTCTCCGCCAAAGAAACCGGCACCCAGCCGCTTGGTGAAAGCTACCTCAATTTCAATCCCGTTGGCGGCACAGAGAAATGAGTCTTTTTGACACAAAAATTTACCGCCAAGTTTGCCTAAATCGAGGGGAATTACTTTACCCGGATAGGGTGCGGCAAAAGCGACGCGGGCTTTGCGATTTCCGGCGTTGACAAAGGTGGTAATGAAAAAACCCGCTCCTGTCAGCATCCGCTTGAAACCTTGAAATAGGCCACCACCTGTGGATGTTTGCATTTGGATGTCGCCTTCCATGTATGTCATGGTTCCAGCTTCAGCCCTCACGCCTTCTTTGGGGTCGAGTTCAATCTCGATGAGTTGCAAATCGTCGCCGTAGATTTTGTAGTCAATAATATCTGCCATACGTTTCCCCTCAAGTTAAAAAAACGAAGCTACTTGCTACTGATATCTAAGTAGGTGGACATATATATTGCATCTGGGGAGCGAGTCATGTTAGCGAAGCGAGCCGCAGGAAAGCTGGTCTCAAGTCTATGGCAATTGCTTCGTTTCTCTCTTCCGGGTGACATTTATTTATATCCGCCTACTTATATATACACGATATTTTTGCAATCAATGTTCAAGTTCTTCTTTTTCGTGCTGTATTTCGGGGTCTTGTTCCAGGCTAGGGTAAGTAGATACGTACTTGGGTTTTCTGAACAAGCGACGAATTGGCTCAAAATCTTGATATTGCACCCATCCGACTAAGCCGTCTGGCAAGACTGTGACTACTATTAAAAATAGCGCGCCTTGGAAAAACAGCCATACTTCGGGGAATTGTTCGCTCAAGAAACTTTTGCCAAAGTTGACTAGCAGCGCTCCCAATATTGCTCCTGATAATGTGGCGCGACCTCCGACTGCTACCCAAATTACCATTTCGATGGAAAATGCTATATCCATTGCCTTTGGCGAAATAATTCCCGTTTGTACGGTGAATAAAGCGCCTGCAATCCCGGCTAAGCCGGCGGAAATTGCAAATACTAAAACTTTGTATCCTGTGGGATTGTAGCCGGAGAAACGCAGGCGCACTTCGTCGTCGCGAATTGCTAGTAGCAAGCGCCCGAAACGCCCGCTTGTCAGCCAGCGGCAGAGGGCGTAAGTTGCTGCTAGAAATAGTACGGTGAGAATGTAGAAAATATATTGAGTATCTCTGCCGTTTACTGTGGCTCCGAATAGGGTTTTAAAGTCGGTGAGTCCGTTGGTGCCGTTAATCAGTTTTTGCTGGCCGTTAAAGAAGTTGAAAAATACAATTGTGGCTGCTTGGGTGAGAATTGAAAAGTAAACGCCTCGAATGCGATTGCGGAATACTAAGTAACCTAAAAGTCCGCCCAAGATGGCGGGGATGAGGAATAGGGCGATGACTGAGAAGGGAAATGAATAGAATGGTTGCCAAAACCAGGGCAGTTCGGTGACGCCGTAGAGGTTCATGAATTCGGGTAATTGACTGCTGGCGGTTGGGGGAATTTGCAGTTTTAGGTGCATGGCGAAGGCGTAGCCACCGATCGCAAAAAATACGCCATGTCCCAGACTGAGCAAACCTGTATATCCCCAAATTAAGTCTATACCGAGAGCTACAATCGCTAGTGCTAAAAATCGTCCCAATTGGTTGAGACGAGCGTCAGCAAGTATTCCTGGGACGATCGCGATCGCAATTATGGCGATCGCCCCTACAATTGCTGCTTCTTTAAACAGAGCCTTTTTTTCTGTATTCTTCATTTTTTTGCCGCTCAAAGCTGTAGTTTTTAATTCTCAACAGTCCGTCCTTTTTGCGGAAAAATTCCGCCCGGCTTCACTTGCAGAAAAGCCATAATTAAGGCGAATACCATGACTTTTGCCATGCTGGTGGTGGCGAAAAATGTGAAAAAATCAGCTAAAGGCTTGACAGGAGCAAACATTAATGCAAGTGTTCCCGATCCGATGAGATAATTTGCAGTGCCGATCGCCATTGCAGCAACTACACTCCCCATAATCTTGCCCACACCGCCCACAACCACCACCATAAAGGTATCGACTATATAATTTTGTCCGGTATTTGACCCTACAGAACCAATCAAACTAATCGCGCACCCAGCGACACCAGCCAATCCCGAACCCAAAGCAAAAGTCAGCGCATCTACTTGTTCGGTAGGTATTCCCAAACAAGCGCTCATGCTGCGATTTTGCGTCACAGCGCGAATCCGCAATCCCCACACAGACTTTTGCAAAAATAGGTAAATTCCTGCCAAACAAATGCCTGTCAGCGCAATAATAAAAAGTCGGGCGTAGGGTAACTGAAAAGTTCCCAGCGGGATGCCGCCGCGCAGCCATGCAGGCGCAGTCACATCAACGTTTTGAGCGCCAAACCAAGGTTGAGTTACTGCCAGTTTGTAAGTTTCCCCTAAAAATGCGCTCACTGCCCAGGAAATACCGAGAGACAGAGGCAAAATTATGGCGATAAATGTGCTGCGAGTGCGATCGAAATCGGGGCGCCGTTTCAGCACCTGCAAGCCGCCAAAAAACAGCAAACAAAACACCGCAATTCCCGTTACCAGCCCCCAACTGACGCTGCGAACAAACTGCTGCAAAATCAAACTTACGCCCCACGTCGCCAGCAGAGTTTCTAACGGCCGCCCGTAGAGATGACGAATCACTCCCCGTTCGAGAATTAATCCTACTAATGCCGCCACTAAAAAAGCGAGGGGAATGGCAAATAAAATATAAGTTTCAAAGGCAAATCCTCCGATACCTTTGAAGAAATTCTGCACTACAAAAGTTGTATAAGCCCCCAACATCATCAACTCGCCGTGAGCCATATTAATTACGCCCATCAGCCCAAAAATAATCGCTAATCCCAGGGCTGCAATTAGCAAAACAGCGCCGATGCTAATGCCATTAAATAAACCGTCCAATAAGTCGATCGCCATTTTTTTCCTCTTACTTTTTTACATACAACAAATATTTTTTGTAGAGGTAGGTTTTATTTCATGCGTCTCAACTTAGAACTAAAACCATCTGTATAATAGCGCTGGTAGCCAAGTCTCGATCCCCCTAAATCCCCCTTAATAAGGGGAGTAGGGGTTGACTTTGAAATCAAGATATTGTCCCCCCTCCCACCAGGGGGGTTAGGGGGGATCGAATATCTGTTGCCAACATTAAATAAAATTGGTCTTGGCTACTTATGGTGCCTTGAATTTGCCGCCTTTTGCGGGGTCAGACCAATCGCAAGAAAAACCTTTTGTTTCAGCGACAAACTGATTCCAAGGAATCGGCTTCACGGCTTCTGGCGTAGCAAAAGTGATGTTAAACAAACCATCTTCTCTCACTTCGCCCAACCGCACAAATTTAGAAAGGTGATGGTTAACTTCCAGGGTTACTTTGCCACCCGGGGCGTCAAAAGTTTGACCCAAAGCTGCTGCCCGCACTTTTTCCAAATCGTCTGGTGTTCCTGCTTTTTCGACGGCTTGCTTCCACAGGTAAACCATGATGTAAGCTGCTTCCATCGGGTCGTTAGTCACTCTGTCTTTGCCGTATTTTGCCTTGAAAGCTTCCACAAATTTTTTATTTGCCGGAGATTCCACAGTCATGAAGTAATTCCAGGCGGCGTAATGGCCTTTGAGATATTCTACGCCGATCGCCTTTACTTCTTCTTCTGCTATACTGACTGACATTGACGGATATTTGTCCGGGGTCAAACCTGCGCCCTGCAACTGTTTGAAAAATGCGACGTTGCTGTCGCCGTTGAGGGAATTGAAAATGACACCACCTTCGGGTAAAGCTGCCTTGATTTTAGTAATAATTGGCGTGACTTCTGTACCGCCCAAAGGTATGTAATCTTCCCCAACTAATTCGCCACCTTTGGCTGCTAGCTGTGCTTTGATAATAGTGTTTGCGGTGCGGGGGAAAACGTAGTCCGACCCGACTAAGAAGAATTTTTTGCCTTTATTTGCTAGCAGCCAGTCTACTGCTGGTTCGATTTGCTGGTTCGGCGCAGCCCCGGTATAAAAGATATTCTTGGAGCACTCTTGACCCTCGTATTGTACGGGATACCAGAGCATATGATTTTTTTCTTCAAATACTGGTAACACTGCTTTGCGGCTGGCGGATGTCCAGCAGCCAAAGACGGTGACAACTTTGTCTTGATCGATCAATTTTTTGGCTTTTTCGGCAAAAGTCGGCCAGTCTGAGTTGCCGTCTTCTACTATTGCTTGGATTTGTTTTCCGAGGACGCCGCCAGCTTTATTGATTTCTTCTATCGCTAATTGTTCAGCCTCCACAACGCTTTTTTCGCTGATTGACATTGTGCCGCTCAAGGAATGCAAAATTCCTACTTTGATCGTGTTCCCACTGCTGGCTGCTGGTGCTGCTGGTGTAGTTCCTGCTGCTGTGGGAGAAGCGGCTGGGGTTGCGGTTGGAGTGGGAGTTCTACAAGCTTTTAGAAATAAACTTGATGTGAGGGTAGCAGAACTGTATAAGAGAAATTTCCGCCGATCGAATCGCTTTGTCATTTTTTCTAGTTACTCCTGAATAGCTCTGTCAGATGATTGAGAATAATAACACATAGCGACTTGATATTAAGACTCGCTTTAGAAGAATGTTGTACCTTTAGATACAAAACTTATTGTTATTGACAAATTGAAGGTTTGGTGGGGATTGAGAGTAACTGCGACAGAAACCCGTTTGTCAACCCAAATACGTCTTTTCCGGAATCAGTCTGAAATTAGAAACCCGCTTTTTTTATAGCGATACCTGATGAATGTTGGGAGTTAGGCAGAAATTGCTCGATCGCACGCAAGCCAATCTCAAACCACCTCACCCGCCCAAAATTTGTAGAAATATCCCTGATTTTATGGAGAATAGCGGACTCGAACCGCTGGCCTCTGCGGTGCGATCGCAGCGCTCTACCAACTGAGCTAATTCCCCTGATTGACTTTTAATTTAACATTTTAGATGCCCGATTGCCAAATCTCAAAGGCTTACAGGTCGCATTTGTATTGAATTTGGCAGACAGTCAACTACGTTAGCACGTAACTGCTAAAAACGTCAAGTGTTTTATGCTGCTGGTGGAGTCGGGGCGATCGAGCAAAGTTGGGCTACTCTGTCCAACTCTAAATCAGCAAAATAGTCCACCGTCCAATTAGCTTGGCGCTGGATCATGTGAAACGGGTAAGTGTGAGTCACCCCCGCTACCTGAATCCCCGCTTTTTTCGCCGCTTCTATCCCTGCAAAGGTATCTTCTAATGCCAAACACTCGATCGCTTGCAAGTTAAATCCGGGATATTTCTGGTTGAGAAGTTCCACCGCCAACAGATAGCCGTCGGGTGCTGGTTTGCTCGCCATCAAGTCGTCGCCTGCGACAATTAATTCAAAGTTTGCAGCCAAACCCGATCGATCTAACACCAATTCTATATCCGATCGCATTGCCGCGCTAACTACCGCCATTTTTAGTCCGGAAACCCGAATTTTGTCAATAAATTCTGCCACATCCGAATAAATGGGCAATTTTTCCAAACTATTGATTGTTTCCTGATAAGCTTGGGCCTTGCGTAGCAGCAAGCGATCGAGGTATGTTTCTGTCAGATATCGTCCCCGGCGCTTCAGCAGTTCGGTAATACAAGTGCGATCGCTCCTTCCCAAGCACACTTCCCGAAACTCCCCACGTTTGAGTTGGAGATTTTCATCTAGCATCAGTCGATCGATTATTTTCTCGTGAATCGACTCGTCATTAATAATAACGCCATTAAAATCAAATAAAACTGCTTTTAGAGTCATTAGTCATTGGTTATTGGTTATTGGTTATTAGTCATTGGTTATTGGTTATTGGTTATTGGTTATTCGTTATTCGTTATTCGTTATTCGTTATTGGTTATTCGTTATTGGTTATTGGTTATTCGTTATTGGTTATTCGTTATTGAATAGCAACTCTCAACTGTTAGCTGTTAGCTGTTAGCTGTCAACTGTCAACTGTCAACTGTCAACTGTCCACTGTCAACTGTCAACTGTCAACTGTCAACTGTCAACTGTCAACTGTCAATTGTCAACTGTCAACTGTCAACTGTCAACTGTCAACTGTCAACTGTAAGCTGGAATTCCCGGTAAATCGCCATCCAAATCAGGAACCAAATCGATCGGATTCCACACCTTCGCCGCCCGCACCGGTTCCAAATCTTCCCCAGGAAGAGGTTTCACACCCTGCGTTACCTGATGCACCCACCAGTGATCCTGAGTTTGCACCGCCGCGAATCCAGCAGCCCCCGCCCAAGCATCAATACTACCAGTTGCATAAGACTTAATATAAGGCTCTTCAAAGATATCAGTCAGCCACTCTGTCTGCCGCAAAGTTTTTTGGTTTCCGTCCAAAATTGCCACTTGTCCCCCAACCTTCAGCAATCGGAAACTTTCTCGCAAAATTGCCCGCGATACCGCAGGTGGCGTCTCGTGAAACAGCAAGGAAGTTGCAACTAAATCAAAGCTGCCGTCAGCAAAAGCAACGCTTTCGGCATTTCCGTGCAACCACTCGATATTTAAGCCGGCTTTTTGCGATTTCATTTCGGCGACTACCAGCATATATGGCGACAAATCCAGGCCGACAACTTCCGCTTCGGGAAAGGCTTGTTTGAGCATCAGCGTGGTTGAGCCAGTGCCGCATCCCAAATCGATGATTCGGCGGGGCTTCACCCGCACACCGTCTATTAAGCCTTGTCTGACGACTGTTTCGTGGGGAGGCAAAACGTATTGCGTAATTGGATCGTAGGAAACCGCTGCACTGGGGTTGAGGTAGCCGCCTTCGATGCCGTGAAAGTTTTGGCTGCTGTAATATTCGGGATAAACTAGGTCTGGTTGTCGGTGGCGATCGCCCGCTGTTTCCCAGTCGATACCTTCGTAGAGTCGTTTCAGTGCTTGTTCGTCGATCGCCAGTCGTATCAGGGGCGACAAAAAGCGCTCAAAAATTGTATCCTTGCCAACAGCCATAAAACTCCTTGCACAACAACTCTTTTAATTTTAGCCAAACCCAGCCAATTTAGCATTCATGAAAGCTCCTTTACCTGCGTTGCACTCATCCGTGGCGTTCCTTCCCTCTTCCTGCTTGCCTCTTGATACCCCTCCGCGATCGGAATTTTTATCAAAAACTCCGTCCCCCCGCCCTTAGGCTGAGCAATCTTGATACTGCCGCCGTGTCCGTCTACTACAATTTTGTAGCTAATTGCTAATCCCAAACCAGTACCTTGCCCGACTGGTTTTGTAGTAAAAAATGGGTTAAAAATTTGGTCTTGAATGCTTTCGGGAATGCCAGGGCCGTTGTCGGCAATCGTCACCTTCAGAAACTTACCGCCATTTTGTCGAACTACTCCCGTAGAAATAGTAATGATTTTATCCAGGCGATCGATCTCCTTCAAAGCATCCATCGCATTGCTCAGCAAGTTCATAAACACCTGATTTAGCTGAGAGGGATAGCACTCGACTGAAGGCACTTTTCCGTATCTCTTGACTATATAAATCCCATTCTTGATCCGGTTGGAGAGCAGCAGCAAGGTATTTTCGATACCTTCGTGAATGTCCGCCAGTTTTTTGTCAGATTCATCGAGGCGAGAAAAGTTTCGCAAAGAAAGAACTATGGTGCGAATGCGTTCGGTTCCTATTTTCATAGAATTCAACATATGCGGCAAATCTTCCTCGATAAATTCCAACTCAATTGCTTCGGCAAACTCTTCGATTTCCGGAGTCACTTCTGGGAAGGTTTTTTTGTATAAACTCACCAAATCTAACAAATCTTTAGTATATTTGGTGGTGTGAGGCAAATTAGCCGAAATGAAGTTAACCGGGTTGTTGATTTCGTGAGCTATCCCGGCCACCATTTGACCCAGGGATGACATTTTCTCGCTCTGCACTAAATGAGTTTGTGTTTTTTTGAGTTCATCTAAGGCACTATTGAGCAGTTTTACTTGGTCTTGGGTTTGACTGTAAAGGTGAGATTGATTTATGGCAATTGCCAGTTGGTCTGCCACAGCTTTTAACAATTGGATCTCCTCCCCGCTCCAAAACCAATGGGTAGCATGACTGCAAATTAAATAACCCTGTCGCTCGTTTTTAGTCTCGACATGGACGGCTAAATAGCTATTAGCTTTAAGTTCGATCGGTTGACTTGCACTCTGGCTCCCAGTGTCATTCGACAGAATAATTAGCTCGCATTTATCGCTGCGGAGTGACGAATTTTCCGAAAAGTAAGGGTCGAACTCGATCGCTTCTTTGGGACACTCAAATTCGCATGATTCCCACAAAATTTGTAAGGTTTTATTTTGCGGTTCGTGCCAACCAAAAGCCGCCCGTTCTAGGTGCAGCAAATTCACTATTTCTTCCACGGTGCTTTGCACAATTTTGTCTAATTCTAGGGAATCTTGAATGCGTCCGGCAATGCGGTTTAGCATGGCTTCTCGCTCCGCTTGAACGCGATTGTTTTCGGAGGAGTAAATTAGCCAAATTGCTGCTAGCATTGCCGGGACGAGCAGTCCGCCGACGACGGATGTCAGCAAATTTAATGCTTGGAGTTGGGATTCAATATTTTCGCGGGGAATTACTAGAGCCATTGACCAGTTAACTTCGCTGAGGGAAGCATAGGCTACATACACCCATTTGTCATCTATTTTTACCAGTTCGATATTCGTCTGATGGCTGGTCATATTGCGCGCAATTGCTGCTAATCCTGGGTCTTGTGATTTTAAAAAAGTTGGGGCTGGCAGGTCGATAGTTCCGATTAATTTATTGTTGGGATGAATAATTGGCACTCCTGCTGAATTAAGCACAAAAGCATAGCTGTCAGAACCGTATTGCAAGCTGTTAGCTACAGAGGCTACTCGGTCTACTTTAATGCTGCCTGCAAGAACTCCAATTACTTTGTTGGGATTGGGGGGCAATGCCCAAAGTGGAGCTGCAATAATGATTGCTGAAAGCTTGCTGCTGCGTCCGATCAGCGGGTCGGAAACGTTGACATTTCCGTTCATCGCCTTTTGAAAGTGTTGGCGGTCTTTGGTGTTGGTGTTAGTGCCTAAAGTGTTCTGCACCGATCCATCGGCTTGAACTAATGACAATAAGAAATACTCTTTTAACCTGTAGGTTTCTCCTTGCAAAATTGGTTCAACTAATTTCCAATCGAGAGTGCGAACAGTAGGAGAGTAAGCAATGGTTTCTATTTCTGCTTTGCGACTGCTGAGCCACTTATCGATTTCTTCACTGCCTTTTTCTAATTTTAATAGTGCTATTGCCTTTAAATTGTCGAGGATTAGTCCGCGCACTACGAAATAGCTAATGCAAGCAGTGGTGCTAATGCTTAAAGCCGTGCTGCCCAGTATTAGTAGGGTCAGCAAATGGCGGCGCTGCCGTCTGTGCTGCCAAAGACTGTGCGCTTGCTGCCACCGCAATTGAGCAGAATTACTTATTTTTTGCCACAAGCGGCGCAGCTTTTTTGTTTGATGGGGTGGCTGCACAGACACAGTTCGGGCTTGATTTGCTGGGTTTTGCATCATCAAATGTTCTCGTCGAGAGTCTAATAGATCAAACGGCATTTGTTATTCGTAATCCGGCAGAATTAATATTAGATAAATAGTGAGGGTTTGAGTCCTCATTGGTTATACCAATCAGGGGTTATACCACTTTTTGTTTTTAGATTTTTGATTAGACAATTGAAAATGACTGATTAATCTTGGGATGAAGAACAGAGTTTACCAGAAAGAATTGGTTGAAAGCCTCTCCCCGATCGGGAGAAATGAAAATCAGACTATTCATTACTCCAATCCTCTGACTTCTAGGTAGAGGTCGCTCTCAAACTGTCAACTTTCAACTGTCAACTGTCAACTGTTGAAAGTGAGGTTGTTTGAGAGAAATGGCATTACATTTCTGACTTGACAAATAAATTCCGATCGCGCGATAGCATTCGGTTTTAGCATCAACTTGATATTCAGACTTTCCCTTTGCTTACTTGATATTAGTGATTTAAGATATAGTGGTTGTCAATTTTCGTGAGGTACTTGTCAGTGATCTTACGAATTGCCAATCTGTGACCTGAATCACTTGAGAATTGCTATATCTTTAATATCTATCTCGTTTTTATAACAAAATTCTTGTAAATAACACAGAGAAAATACGGAGTTTTTTAAATTAGCAATGTATTATAATGTAGGGTGAAATCCCTGTTGACAATTTGACAAATTTGCGCTATGGCTTCAAGGAGAAATTTTTGCGTCTAAAGCTTTTTTGGCCAAGCGGGTTACATAAACGGTGAGGGCGATCGTTGCTATTAAACCAATGCCGTACAAAGCCCACTCAGCAGTAGTGCGCGATCGCCCTTGCGATCCAATTGCAGCCAAACTACCAGCCAGGGAACCGATATAAACATACATCACGGTTCCGGGAATCATGCCGATCCAAGATGCGAAAAAATAGTCTCTCAGAGATACCTGCGTGACTCCAAAAGCATAGTTGAGCAAATTAAACGGAAAAATTGGCGACAGTCGCGTCAGGAGTACAATTTTCCATCCTTCTGAAGCAACGGCGGAGTCGATCGCCTGAAACTTGAGATTACCTGCTATCTGTTTGGAAACCCAATCGCGAGTTAAATATCTACCTGTTAAAAAAGCGCAAGTAGCGCCCAAAACCGATCCGATGGAAACGCAAACCGTGCCACCAACAACTCCGAACAAAACGCCAGAACCGAGAGTCAGCAAGGAACCGGGGATAAATAAAACTGTTGCTATAATGTAAATTAGAATAAAAGCTGCGGGGCCCCAAGGGCCGAGATTGGCGATCGACTCCAGGGCATTTGTCAGAATTCCTTGAAAATTGAAAAACTTGGCCGCCACAATCAAAGCCACAGCTAAACCAATCCCTAAAAACAGCTTCCACTTATTTGATGGTGGATTTTTGTCATCGGGCGATCGCAAATCATTCATTACCTAAACTCCCCGTCTAAATTGCATACATCGTCGTTTCCAGGGTAGGGACACGGCAGTGCCGTGTAGGGAGGGACACGGCAGTGCCGTGTAGGGAGGGACACGGCAGTGCCGTGTCCCTACTGTATTTCATTTTCTAGGGTAGGGAAATGGCACTGCCATGTCCTGTATTTCTCAAATCAACGTACCGCCACAACTAGAACCGCTACCCGCCGTACAGCCGTAGCAATAAGCAGCAGTTTGCACCTCTTGAATTACATCTAAACTACCAGATTCCAGCAATTTAGCAACAGTTATAGTTTCCCCGCTGCCAGTTTTCGCCGGCAGATTTTCCATTTGGTTAAAATCGCAGTCGTAAACATTGCCCAAATAGTCGATCGACAATTCGTTCCGACACATTAAATGATCCAGAGTACCAGGATTAAAATTATTTTCCAAAAACCCCAGATAAGGCTTGTGCAGTTTTTTGTGTTCCAAATGAAACTTAGTCCGTCCCACAGGCAAATTAGTAATTGCGAACAAGTGATTAAAACAAATCCCAAAATGTTCGGCTAAATACACCTGATAATCTTGCTGTAACTTGCCCTGTTCCGCCGTCAGCGAAAACTTATCTGTTGTCGGAACCTGCGGATTGTACACCAAATCTAGAATTAAATTTGGGTTGTTTCCGTAGCCCAACTGATTCAGCTTTTGCAGAGCCCGAATCGAACTGTCAAAAACACCGCTGCCGCGCATTTTGTCAACATTATTAGCTTGGTAACAGGGAAGCGACGCCACAATTCTGAGTTGGTGTTGCGCGCAGTATTCGGGAATATCTTCAAAGCCTTTCTCAAAATAAATCGTCAAATTAGAACGAACAATAACCTCTTTACCTGCGGCCCTTGCAGCTTCCGCCAACGGTTTAAAACCGTAAAGCATCTCGGGAGCACCGCCCGTGAGGTCAACAGTTTGAATTTGAGGAAAACGGCGAATGATTTCAATTAATTGTTCGCATATTTCTGGGGAAAGTTCTTCGGTTCGTGTTGGGCTAGCTTCTACGTGGCAGTGACTGCAAGCGAGATTGCAGCGTTTGCCTAGATTAATTTGTAAAACTGCGATCGGCTTTTTAGTTAAAGCTGAGTTGAGTTTATTTTTGAAAGGCGTGATTGCGGTCTGAATCATGTGCTAAATTTTTTAGTCTGTGCTCGCAACGAATTTAGAGGCGTTCTGGTGGAACGTCTCTGATAATTTAGCATGAATTCAAGGGAAGCGACAGCGACAGATTTGAATTATTCGGTACAAAGCCTCGGCGGTTAGAAACCGCGGCTACACAAGCAAAGTCTGCCTCCGCAGACTGAAGAGAAATTATTGATTGTTCAACCCGCGCAGGCGCGTGAGTGTTTTTGTAGTTGCGATTTCAATCGCCGGGTAATTCTACAACTCAGATAGCTCGGAGAAGTCTTATTTGAGGGTTTCAACTAATTTCTCAACTCTTGCTTTGATTTCACCTCGAACGCGGTGAAAAGTTTCGATTGGTTGTCCGTCGGGGTCGTCGAGTTGCCAATCTTCAAATACTTCTCGCAATACCCACGCTTCAGGTAAATTCACGCCGCAGCCGCAGAGAGAAATTACTGCATCGTAATCTTCGGCGTTGAATTCGCTTAAGGCGTTAGATGTTTGATCGGTGATATCAATGCCGATTTCTGACATGACTTGAATTGCTGTCGGGTGAACTCTGCTTGATTCTAAACCGGAACTGGTGACGGCTATTTTGTCTTTGCCGATGGTTTTAGCGAATCCTTCTGCCATTTGCGATCGACAGGAGTTTCTTTTGCAAACGAACATTACTTTTTTCATGGTGTTTTTT
This sequence comes from Microcoleus sp. PH2017_24_DOB_U_A, assembly GCF_020738205.1. Classification (NCBI taxonomy): domain Bacteria; kingdom Bacillati; phylum Cyanobacteriota; class Cyanophyceae; order Oscillatoriales; family Microcoleaceae; genus Microcoleus; species Microcoleus sp. PH2017_24_DOB_U_A. The sequence goes on along the minus strand of NZ_JAEQCT010000024.1, from coordinate 4,919 downwards.
GGGTTGTTGGTTATTGGTTGTTAGTTATTGGTTGTTGGTTGTTAGTTAGGGCCCCGGCGGTTAGAAACCGCGGCTACACAAGCGAAGTCCACCTCCGTGGACTGAAGAAAAATCCTTGATTCTTTAACCCGCGGAGGCGGGTTTTGTCTGTGTAGCCGCGATTTCAATCGCCGGGTGATTCTTCAACCCGCGAAGGCGGGTTTTGTCTGTGTAGCCGCGATTTCAATCGCCGGGTGATTCTCCGCGATTTCAATCGCCTTAATTAACTTCCAGGGCGCGATTTGCAACTGCGATCGCCTCCTTGGCCGCTTGTTCCTTGCGTTCGCTGTGGCGATCGGTCAAATAGTCGGTGTGCTCCCGCAACAGCAAGGTAAACTTGTACAATTCCTCCATGACATCGATCGCGCGATCGCGAAAAGGAGAATCCTTCATCGTCCCATCATCATGAAACTCCTGATAAGCCTTAGCCACCGAAGACTGATTAGGAATCGTAAACATCCGCATCCAGCGGCCCAAAATCCTCAAAGTATTCACAGCATTAAAAGACTGCGAACCGCCGCTAACCTGCATCACCGCCAAAGTCCGACCTTGAGTCGGTCTGACAGCCCCAATACTTAAAGGAATCCAGTCAATTTGATTTTTGATAATGCCCGTAATATTGCCGTGCATTTCTGGACTCGACCAAACTTGACCCTCTGACCAAAGGCTCAATTCCCGCAACTCTTGAACCTTCGGATGCGTATCGGGAACGCTGCCATAAATCGGCAATTCCCGAGGATTGAAGAACCGAACTTCTGCACCGAAATCCTCAATAATTCGAGCCGATTCTTCCGCCAACAAGCGGCTGTAAGATCGCTCTCTTAACGAGCCATATAAAAACAGAATTCTCGGTTTATGCGTGAAATTTGCCATAATCCTTTCAATTAAAATCCCGAAATCCGTTAGATATTTGTCGGTAAACAGCGACGGCTAACTGCGCGCCCCAAATTGGAGCAACCCAGTAAACCCAGTGGTGTTCCCAAATGCCACCAATTAAGGTCGGGCCGAGCGATCGCGCCGGATTCATGCTCGCTCCCGTAATTGGCCCCATAAATGCAGCTTCCAAGCCTACGGTCAAGCCAATTGCTATCCCCGCAAAACCGATATGAGCGCGCCTGTCAAGCCCCGAACCCAGAATCACAAACATCAGGATAAAAGTCAGAACTGTTTCTAAAATTAGAGACTGCAACCAATTACCGTTAAGAGGGATAGTTGCACCGAGATTTCCCACTTTTCCTAAGCTAATTAGTAGCAGTGTGGAAGCTGCGATCGCCCCCGCACACTGCGCCAAAATGTAAGGCAAAACTTTGTATTTTGGGAAAAAACCGCTCGCCCAAAATCCTAAAGTTACGGCTGGGTTAAAGTGCGCGCCGCTGATATGCCCGATCGCATAAATCATCGCGGCTACAACTGCACCAAATACAAAACTAACGCCCAAATGAGTGACAGCACCACCGCTAATTTTGTTAACCATCACCGCGCCGGTGCCTGCAAAAACTAGAATAAACGTGCCGAGGCATTCCGCGATCGCTTCTCGACTGCAATCTCGATTTTCGCCCGAAGCTAACTTCTTTGCTGCTGCACCCATCACTGTCAACTCATTGGTTCCAAATCATCATATCAAAAAAAGTTGATGTGTCAAGTCTATTGGTTCGATCCTTCGGACTTTAGTCCGCATCAAGCCAGGACTCTTCGTCGGAACGATCGAACCAATAGCGGTTACTTTACCGGACACGATATTACTAATCAAGAAATATTGATATGTCAACCCGCATCGGAACAAGGGCGCGCCGGCAGGATCTGGCTAAAGCGCCGATAGTCCGACAGGTACTCTTCCAGGGCGAGAAACTGAGCTAGATTGAGGCTGTAGTAGATCCAGCGGCCTTCTTGGCGGCTGCGAACTAAAGCGGCTTCTTTTAGGGTTTTGAGGTGAAAAGAGAGTTTAGACTGAGGGACACCAAGCCGATCGCACAAGTCGCAAACACACAACTCCTGTTCCCGCAGCAACTCCAGAATCTGAATCCGCAGGGGGTCAGAAAGAGCGTGAAAGCCAGCGGAAACAAGTTTTTCGGAAATCTGCGGTTGTGGAGTGCGATCGGGCTTGGCTGTCGAATTTTTAATCATCAATTATAGGCGAAGGAAGAAGCAAGAAGCAAGAAGCAAGAAAAGCAACGGTTTCAGCAATTAAGAACGTCCTCACTGTCGGGCGTGGTTGCTATATTAGAACTGAAGTGCAAAAGTTCTTTCAATCAAATTTTAGGACGGGCTAGAAGCCCATTCCACAAGAAAAAAAAGTTTGTGGGATGGGCTTCTAGCCCGTCCTCAGTATTTTTACAATTCAAGTCTATTGTAAAAAAATCCATACAAACCATCATATTTTGTCAGGCTTCATCCCTGAAAACTGCTGAATTTAGCATCGATAGATTCTTCCGAGTAGATATTACTTCGGATTCTGTACCCGCGCCGGCACATCAGTCAATCCGGCTTTTTGCATCAGCGAAATCACACCTACAGATAGAACCCCACCAATCACTACCCCGACAACTATCAGAATCAGAAATAATTTTTGGAGAGTTTTTTTAGTAGCTGGGTGGTACTGTCTCGGCAACTCTTCACCTCGATCGTCAGGTTGTTGCTCCAAGGGGTCTAGCGGATCGGAGGGATTTGAGTTAAAAGGATTCGGTGCTTGATTCATGGCTAGTGATGGTTAAAGGATTTAAACAACTATTTTAACTTGCGATTTGCCGTCGCAACTTACATGATACATTCTCATTTTACTCAACAGTCGATAAAATTTATTAAGATACCGAGGATTTTAGAAACATTATTAATAAAATATTCGTCTGTATCAATCTCGATCGCAATTCCTTCTAGCTTAAAGAATTTCCAGATACTTCCTGTTGTCACAACTCCATAAATTGTCTGAATGTTATTTTCTTGACGCTGGTTAAATATTTGGGCTGCGATCGTTTCTGCCATGCACTCCCCTAAGCCGGATAGAATGTTGTCGTTTTTTGCTTCAACCAAAGCGATGACTGGGGATTCGATGACTAGCTGTTCGGGCGATCGGCTAATTAGAAAATCGCAATAACCGCTCAAACCCCTAGCAGGGTCTACAGTAAACTCTCTACCTGAAAATAAACTCATCCGTTCCGGCAGCCGTTTTTTGATTTCAACTAATATCGGCGCGACAATTAGCTCGGAGCGAGCTTTATCGGAATTAATTTCTAGTGCTAAAGGTAGATTGAATTGCAAAGTTTCTTGCAAAAAAATGCTGGGTTCTATTTCGGGAATGTCGGCAAACAAGCCAACCCTCCTAGTAAAAGTTATGCCAAAATTTGTCTTAATTTGTTCGAGGCTAAATTGACTGTACGGCATTTAACTCCCTCTTCCAACACAATCAAAAAACCTCTCGCCCTCATTCACTCTCTGGCCTTGAAAAACCTCTGCGTTTATCTGTGTTTATCTGAAGAGCATCTGCGGTTGTTCTATCAATCAAAGATTTAGGCAATTCAAGTCTAATAACTTGTTTAAAACATCGCAAAGAGGGCTGGGCGGGTTTATCTGATTCTACTGCTTTTACAGATTTTTGGTGAACCCGCCTCTAAAAAATTTTAGGCTTCTGTTTTCTCTAAGCGATTGAGAGAAAATGTTGCGGCCTCAGCTACTTGAGAATTTTTATCTTTTTCTAAGTATTTCAAAGCCGAAACACTCTTCACACTCGGCAAATTGCCCAAAGCTTCAGCCAGCCTCTGACGGATCAGCCAATCTTCTGACTGAGCAAAGTTGAGGATGCGATCGATCGCGTCAATTGCCTTAATTTCCCCCAAAGCCGAAATCGCCGCCTGCTGGATCACCACTTGTTCGCAGTCGAGAGCTTTCAGCAGCACGTCGCGAGCCCGCGGATCTTTGAGATTTCCCAGAGAAACCGCCGCACTAAAGCGCACCAGCCATTCAGTATCTTCGTAAAAAGCGCGCACCAAAGCCTCAAAAGCTCTGATATCTTCCAGATAGCCCAAAGCACCAGCAGCGTCAGCGCGAATCCCGTAATCTGGGTCAGTTTCTAGCAATTTGACTAGAATGGGATAGCACTCTGCTGTCGGTTTGACTCCCAGAGCAAACACAGCCATCGATCGCACTTGCAAACTTTCGTCGTTCAACACCTTTTTAATCAAAGGTACAGCCGTTTCAGCCGACACGTTTCGCAAGTTAGCCAAAGCCACCATGCGATCGGCTGAGTTTTCGCTTTCTAACTTGGCTGCAATTTGCTCTAAGCTTAAAGTTGTCATTATCGGTAAATTTTGTAGTAAAACTTTACATTCGGCTTATTTTGATTATAGGGGAGTCTCAGGAAAAAAGCAGGGAGTAAAAACCGACCCAGGATTTGAACTCAGTGAAATTACGGATTAGTGAGAGTATTAATCTAAAGCTCAAATTGCATGAAAATAATCAATGAGCTAGTCCTTAGCTAGCGATTAAATAGACAAAGTGGTACACTTATAGACAAAATCCTGGTGTACCATGCGATCGCCTCGCTAAATTGAACAAAGAAATACAGTGTTGAGGTCGAACAATGCTTTTATCCATCAAAACAAAGTTAAAGCTAAACAAGAGTCAGGCAACAGTCATGAGCAAACACGCTGGAATAGCGAGGTTTACTTATAACTGGGGATTGGCTACTTGGAGCCACCTTGATCAAGATGGATTGAAGCCCAATAAATACCTGCTCAAGAAATTCTTTAACAATCATGTAAAACCTGAGTTCACATGGATTAAAGAGACGGGAATTTGCCAGAAGATAACTCAATATGCTTTCGACAATCTTGGTGATTCCTTCTCCTTATTTTTCTCAAAAAAAGCTGGATATCCCAAATTCAAGA
>NZ_JAEQCT010000101.1:0-21643 GCF_020738205.1 Microcoleus sp. PH2017_24_DOB_U_A | reverse complement strand
TTAGCATCCCACTTACAGAAGTCACAACCACTTATGTCAGATTTTTTGGTTCCTACTCTTCTAGGATAACTGGGGTTATATTTAATTGCAAGCCCCTTAGTTTCATCCATCGCCAATCCTGAGTTACTGGAAATTATCGAACAAACTAGGGAAGAGTTGAGAATCGAGAAAAAGTTGCCGCTTGAGGAGATTGATTGAGGGAGATATTTGGGAGTAAAGTGCGATCGATTTTCGATGCTACTCAAAAATATCGATAATGCCCGATAATCTTCCAATTGAAGAGGACATCTTCCAATTTAGTCCCTGCACCGATATTGTGAACGATCGCAAATCTTCCCGAAGGCGATCGCACGTTGCTAACTATCCCGATATGAGACTCGCCTCCTCCTAAATCCCATGTTACTACATCCCCCGGTTGATAATTATCTGCATTGCGAGTAACAGGTAACGATTTACCTTTTCGTTCAAAAAATACCATCAAATTAGGAACTCGGCGATGATCGATATTCGGATCTGTGTTGGTCAAATTCCAATCTTTTGGATAGGCTGCAAAGTTCTGCCGCATATCTTCATGTACCTCTTGTTGCAGATCCACTTTTACCTGCCGAAATGCGCGAATTATGACATCGGTGCAAACACCTGTAGTCATCGGTACATCGCCACCAGGGTAGGGAATCGCTACATAAGCAGGATCGTAAGAATTGGTAATTTTAGTTTGGGCGATCGCATTATCGAGCACTTCACGAACTATCGGCGAAGTTACCGGCACTGTTGCGGGATTTAACTGGACAGTTGGAACAGAAATTGGCTTGACGCTTTTTTGCGATTGACAAGCAACACAGAGATAACTAATAATTAGAATAAACAAAAGAGTTTGCAGGCGATCGTACATTATTCAATCTCAATTTCTCCCTAAATTTTCTCTAACTATTTCCCTAAACTCCAACACCGCCTCAAGAGGATCGGGGCGTTGTACATACTCAGCCAGCAATGATAAATCTAAATTGGGCAATAACTCGCTTTGGTGGATTTTTTCATATTCGTCTCCCCGCAGATGATAAACTTCAAAGTGACGATTTTTCCAGAACCAAACTTCTTTGACGAGCCATGCCCGATTATATCATTTATCAGAATTCATGGGTTTAAAACCCCCGCAGGTTGGTGTCATGGGGAGCATCTCAGTTTTGTATTTATAGTGCGAGCGTCCCCGCTCGCGTATTGTACAATACGCGAGCGGGGACGCTCGCACTCAAAGAAAAAATATTTTTTACAAAACTGAGATGCTCCCGGTGTAATGTTTTTAGGGTGGGGTGTAAATCCCCATAGAAAAAACCTCCTACGACCTTTGTCAACTGTCAACTGTCAACTGTCAACTGTCAACTGTTTATCATCCCTGACAGGCAAAGCCACATCCAGAATTTCCATCAACAACTCCAGCCGCGAAGGACGAGACAACATCGGCACCAAGTTCGGCAGCGAGTAATAATCACCCGCAAATGTAAACGTTTCCACCGACACTTGCTTATCCTTCAATTGTTTTTCAACATAATCGCAGTAAGCGCCAACTCGCACAATCACCACATCAGGAATTACGCTCAAAGTGTGGCAGTATTTCTGATAAGCATCTGCAAAATAAGGTGCAGAGTTTTCGCCTTCATCTGTTACCATAATGAATTGCTCAACCACCTGCTTCTTAATCCGCATTGCTTCGATCGCACAACCGCAACTTGTGCCGCCGCCTGCGCGAATGTGCTTGAATGCGCGCTCCCAATCGCTCAATTCGCTGCCGTTTGCTTGCACTGGATAGGGCATCGTGTCAAAGGCGTAGACGAACAGCGCAGCCTCGGAAATGCCCGAAATCATGGCAGCGAGACGCTTGCCAACTTCGATCGCACTTTCCATACTTCCCGACTTGTCAACCAACAAACCCGTGGCTTTAACAATCTTGCCGCGCTTCTTCACCTGTTCGTTAGTCACCGCTTCCAGCTTCGCCGTTGTGGCTGCGTCGAACTTCGCGCCCGCACCGGCAACACTGGCTTTGTATGCAGAAACCCGATCGCACTTGGCGGCTTCATCCAACTTCGAGTCAATCAACAGCTTGACTTCCGGGTGATCCATCGCGCCGCGAGACTGAATTGATTTCAGGTTGTTGATGACTTCCTGCGGCGACATCGAATTAATCAGCGCTGCTAACACCGTTGGCGTGAGCATTTTGATCGCACCAACTGCGATCGTATAGGGAATCTTGTATTCAACAATCAAATTCGCCTGTTCCGCAGGAGTCGCAGCCTTCGCTAACTGCTTCAAAACAAATGCCAGCGAGTCTTCCGGCGGATTGTCCTTAAACAGAATAGCATTAGCTCGATCGCTCGGCTTGACGTGCAGAGTCGCGTATAAGTGCTTCATCGCCTTGCGGTTGCGGATGGCGGCGCGATCGAAAAACTGGGCATTCTTTTCGCGCGATCGCAGATAGCGAGTGACAGCAGTGCGCGCGCTGCGAGGCAGCTTATTCTGGTGCTGCTTCATAAAGTCCACAATCCGCGAAACCTCGTAGGGCGGGAACTCTTGCAACATCATAAACCCGGCGTCTCGGTGCTCTGTCAGCGCCGAAGTCAGCAAGTTTCCGGCAAAAACTTCCTTGTGGTCGCGCACGTCGCCGTGACGTTGATACCACACTGCTAAATGACCGTAAAAAATCGGATCTAATTCGATAATTAACTTGTGAATTTCTGTCACCTTTTCGAGTTGGCGGTGAGGTGTGGTGAGCAGACTGTTAAGCATTTCTAAACGTAAATCGCGCTCTGCTGTATTCATTGGTGCTGCCTCCAGTTGTGGTTTTGGATTGGCGATTTTGGATTTTCAATTATTAGGAATATCCAAAAATCTGCGGGTGGCAGTTGTTGCACGCTTGGCAATGAATATCGTAGTCACCGCGCAAGTTTGAGGAGCTTTGTTTTTTTAACCTTAGAAGGGTTGGTATGTAAGCTCTTCGGATTGGGGCGCGGCAACAACTGCTATTTTAAAACTATTTCAGGGAAAATTCTGGGATTTCGATCGCCCTTAAATCCGGTTCAACCCAAGTATTCCGGGCTTCCCAAGACATCAGGTGCTCGCGGGTGTAGTGGTTCCAGGGTAAAGTGCGATCGGCATATTCTGCAATCAAACCGTTAGCTAAATGTACGATCGAGCGATTCCGGCCTTCATCTGCCAGATACTCGCGCACAGTTTGCGCCCAAAATAGCGTTAGCGTTTCGTGATACCCGCTGTTTGGCGTGCTTTCAATGCCATTGGCAGAGTTGTAACGTTTGATGCCATTGCGAATTGCATCGATCGCCTCTGAGTCCGATTCGCCAAACAGAAAATACCATAAAGCAACGGTTAAATGGGCTTCATGCGTCCATTGGCTGCGCGGGAGGCTGCATTCTTGGAAGGCGTGGAGGAGGGTATCTATCTCGTAGGGCGATCGGTAAATTGCAAGTTTATTGCTCATAGCTAATACCCAATCAATTTCTTAGTCCGCGGAGGCGGACATCGTTTGTGTAGTAGCGGTTTCAACCGCCGACTCATGTCTTTTAACTTTTACTGAGTTGTTCCATGATGAACTTAATTTGCTTCTTGTTGCACTGACGTTTGCTCGCAGTATACTTCCATGTTTTGACACGGGAGTAATATTGATGAATTACCTCCAATTCTTCCCGATCGGCCAGCTCGAAAAGATACCAAATGCCATCTAGCTTTTGATAATGATGGTAATCATCAATCTTGAGAAAATCATCAGGCTTTTTCGGAGGTAATCTTCGTACCTTGTTTGCCAAGCAGAGTATCCGCGTCTCAGGATGAACGTAAAGTTCCTCTCTCCTAGAACCAAGTTGACGCCCATATCGGCGATCGCAAACAATTCCATCAACCAACACAACATCTCTTTCCACATAACCCCAAACATGGGAGAGAATATGTTTTCCAGACAGCGTAGTTATATCAAGAATTTGACACAATTCGTGGTAGATATCATCCCAATCTTGTCCTACTTTGCTCCGCAGCCAGCGAGATAAAGGCCCCAGACAATCAGAAAAATATTTGCTTTTTCTTTTCAGCTTTAGTAGATAAGGGTTAAAGATTCCATCAGTGCAAGCTGCCTCAGTAATTTCTTTCAGATGTCTCCGGTTTCCTGGTACTTTTTTTAAGCTAGCTCTCCAGCCACCGCGAGGCCGTTCAATGACGATTCTATCTAATCGGTGTTCGCTCATAATTCTTGAAAATTGTAAATTAAATTATCCTATTCACGGATTAACTTTTGACAAAGAAACAGATTTGTTTACCTAATCTACGGACTACACCGAAAAAAATGCTTCATTCAGTTGACAGTTGACAGTTGACAGTTGACAGTTGACAGTTGACAGTTGACAAAAGAAAGAAGAGGATTAGAGTTAATGAATAGTCTGATTTTAATTTCTCCCTACAAGTGTTCCGGGTGTAAACCAATTCTTTCTGGCAATAAACTCGGTTTCTAGCCATCCGCGAGCAATTTATGTAAAATTTGACAAAGTTTAAAACACTTCGCGCAAGTCAAAAAAGCTTTAAGCACAGCCGTTCTTACCAGTTTTACCTAGCAGTGGACGCGCAAACCTCATCTAGAACTAGAGACTCGGAATGCTTCCCTAATTCGATCGCTCGAATATCAGTACCTTAGGGCAGTTATATTTACTAAAGTGTGTAAGCTTCATCAGTTAGGGCGCGAAGTGTTTCGTTTGTAACAAGGAATTCAGTTGTTCAAAAATTGGAAGTTCCGCGCAAGTTTAAAAAGCGGTTTAACATACCGATTGCTCTACCCCTGAGCTACAGCCCCTTAAACGAGACTGACAGGATTTGAACCTGTGACTAATCGGTGGTATCGTGTGTATGCGCTTCATATGTTAGGGCGCGCAACTGAAAATACAAAAGGGGATATTTGCCCTTGTTTTCCATAAGGTTTGTAGTGAGGACTTCAGTCCTTCTTTTTCTGCGGACTAAAGTCATCACTACAAACCTTTTTCATGAAGAAAGTTGAATCAAAGTGTTGTGATAGTAAAAGTCACCTCGCGCAAGTCAAGAAAGCCGTTGTTCATACGCAGGAGTTGAACCTGCAACTTTTCTTTAAAGAGAAATGCTCTACCAAGAGCGAGTATGTAAGCTTCCTTTGTGAGGGCGCGAAGTGGAACTTTTAACCGCGTGACAGATATAAAAACTTCAGGTATGAGAGGCCGCGCACGAGTCAGAGAAGCTTTGTTTTTTAGGAATTGAACCTACTATTCGATTTTTAGTCGAACGTTCGCCAGTTTGTAAGCTTCTTTAGTTAGGGTGCGCCCCCGACAACTGATAATTTTTTATTCCGCGCAAGTTTGAAAAGCTTTTGACAACTTCTAGCGTGTTTACCATTTCACCATAAAAGCCGAAGCCTTCAGCGGGACTTGAACCCGCAATCTTTTCAGAGCTAGAACCCTAATGTTTGTAGGCTTCTCGAATTAGGGCGCGGAATAAAAGTTAATTTCTAGCCGTAAACGGCTTCTGGGCGGACAATTAAATCACCGCTGGGACGGCGATCTAGCACGTAAGACTCGAAGCGATCGCTCTTGACATCAAAATGATTGGCTAGACGTTCCTGAATTGTTTTGTCGCTCATTCCTACCGTGATACCCAGTTGGTTTTCTGCCACATCATAGGAACGTCCTTCAAAACGAATGTGAACCATAACTGTTACCTCCTTAAGCGATTTTAGATTTTAGATTTTAGATTTTGGATTAGTAGCTTTTCTGCTGTTTAGTTGTGGCGTTAGTCGGTAAAAATTGCCAGCATTCGCATCTGCGCCCACACGACAATTTTTACATAAACAAACGCCGCTCTAAATGGTAAGCTTGTTTGAGATGGCGGATTTCTTCAGTCTTTTGGGCCGATCGCAGTCGATCGCAACTGTGTTGTTCTGAATCCGCCCCAGATTCGTTGAAATTCGGCTGTTTTGGTACAATATCTGACTCAGATCGAGTCAGTCTGTAACTGAACAGTCTCGTGAAAAGTAACAACATAACAATTAAGTCTCTATTGCAAGACTTTCAAATTGATGTTCCTTGAAATCTCGAACGCTATTTAGTTGTCAAGGTTCAGATTTGGTACGGAAAATGCAGGTTTTTGGCTCTCCTGCGCTTTCCATATGTTTATGCTACACACATACTACAGAAGTGTCAAGGGGGTAGGAAAAGTTTTTTAGATACAGGTATGTAGTTGCGCTTCAGCGCTCTTTCATATATATATTAAGAGCGCTGAAGCGCAACTACGTACCTAGTGCGATCGCGAACTTTGCACCCGGGCCCAGAAACCCGGTTTCTACGAGAAATACTGTTTGGTGACAAGGCATACACAGAGAAACCGGGTTTCTTGAATCCTGCGCGTAAATCCCGATCGCCCAACTGCTCAAACATCTTTAATATAGGAAATGCTATCGCGAATATTGTGGAAGCCCGCAGACTCGTAAAGTCGCAATGCACCGGAAGGATTTGCAGTATCCACGCCGAGAATCGCAGTCTCGACACCGGCAGCTTTCAGTCGCTGCAAACCAGCCAGCAACATCGCTCGTCCCAATCCAAGTTTGCGGAAACCGCGCCGCGTACCAAGAACAGCAATCCAGCCTTCATTTCGTCCAGTACGATCGCACTCCTCGACATTAATTTCGCAATAACAGAAAGCTGCAAAAGTCCCGTCAGCAGCAACTGCAATCAAGTCTAAATCCTTTCTGTAACTGGGTTTTGCTAAATCGTATTTGAATTTCTCGACTGTTAAATCGTGGTGATTCCAGTGATCGATAAACGACTGGTTGAACATTTCTACCCAAGCTTCCGAATCCTGTTCGCCGGGGAATAGACGCAGCGCAAAACCTTCTGGGAATTGGGCTTGGGCGATCGGTTCCGTGAGCGATCGCGCCATGCGACAAAAATAGCGATCGACCCTAAAACCGCAATTTGTGAGCACAGAAATGCGATCGGCATCCTGTGTCCTAACCCCCGATCGCAGCTTCACCTGCGCGCCCCGCAATGATGCTACCTCGCGCATCCGCCTTTCGCCCCAAGCCACTGCCGCCGCTTCCACATCTCCGCAGCGCGCCTCGGGGCGGACTGAAAACGACAGCCAACCATCGATGACTGTCCCAGGTTCAGAAATCCACAACTCGGCAAAACCGATTAATTTGCCGCCTGCATCTTCCCAAAGACAGATATCGCGCGCTAAATCTCGGGACGGTTGGTTAAATTCTTGTTGTAATTCCGAGATGGAAGTGCCTTGATCGAGCCGATCGACTTCTTCGCAAGTATTGATTAAATCGGCGATCGCAGTTAAATCGCTTTCGCCCGCATAGCAGCGCGCCGAGAGATTTGCCATCATAGCTAATCACCATTTTCGGTTATCGATCAATTTTAAAATAGCTTGGGCGATCGATCGAAGTGCGATCGTCTTCCAGGGCTTCCCTAACTGGTGAGTCGATCGGGCGATCGGGCGATCGACATTTCTGTTCAGAATCCGCCGATCGTGGTACTAAGATGTTTGTTAAACGAAAAAATGTGCTTTTCGCGACCAAAGTAACAAATTGTTACTTTGTTTCTCAGGAATGAGACCTCTGTCTCATTCCTTAGATATATTCAAGACCATCAAGTTCGTCACCAAGTTGACCAACTGAGATAAGAAATAATTTTTCGTCTAAGTTAAGGAGAACTCAATGCTTGACGCTTTTTCAAGAGCTGTAGTTTCAGCCGATGCCAGCACCTCCACCGTTGGTGATATTGCTGCCCTGAGAGCTTTCGTTGCCAGCGGCAACCGACGCTTGGATGCTGTAAACGCGATCGCCAGCAACGCTAGCTGCATGGTTTCCGACGCTGTTGCCGGTATGATCTGCGAAAACCAAGGCTTGATCCAAGCCGGTGGTAACTGCTACCCTAACCGTCGCATGGCTGCTTGCTTGCGCGATGCAGAAATCATCTTGCGCTATGTCACCTACGCCTTGTTGGCTGGTGATGCTTCCGTTCTTGACGACCGTTGCTTGAATGGTTTGAAAGAAACCTACGCAGCTTTGGGCGTACCCACCACCTCCACCGTGCGTGCAGTTCAAATCATGAAGGCTCAAGCCGCTGCTCACATCCAAGACAACCCCAGCGAAAAATTTGCTGGTGCTAAGTTGCGGAAAATGGGATCTATCGTAGTTGAAGATCGTTGCGCCAGCCTCGTTGCCGAATCTTCCAGCTACTTCGACCGTATCATTTCTGCACTGAGCTAGTCAATTGCTAATCGCAATCCGCTCAGCAAAATTGAAACTACGCTCACTGTCAAAATCACTTTAGGAGATTTAAGGAAATGAAATCAGTTCTCACCACCGCTATCGCCTCTGCTGATGCAGCAGGTCGCTTTCCTAGCACCTCTGATCTAGAATCAGTTCAAGGTTCTATCCAACGCTCTGCTGCTCGTTTAGAAGCTGCTGAAAAATTGGGCGCCAACCTGGATGCAGTTGCTAAAGAAGCTTATGATGCTTGCATCAAAAAGTATCCTTACTTGAACGAATCCGGTCAAGCTAACTCCACCGATACTTTCAAAGCAAAATGCCACCGCGACATCAAGCACTACCTGCGCTTGGTTCAATACTGCTTGGTAGTTGGCGGCACAGGCCCTCTTGATGAATGGGGTATTGCTGGTCAACGCGAAGTCTATCGCGCTTTGAGCTTGCCTACTGCTCCTTACGTTGAAGCATTAAGCTTTGCTCGTAACCGCGGTTGCACTCCTCGCGATATGTCTGCTCAAGCTTTGACTGAGTACAACGCTCTTCTTGACTACGCCATCAACTCCCTGTCCTAATTAATTAGACAGGTTTGTAATGTCGTGACTGGGTAATTTTTACCCCGACAAGTCTAGGAAATCTTGGCTCGTTGCTCTACCGATTTGGGTAAAGTAAGGGTAAAGAATTCCTGGGCTTGTTATTGTGTTTTAATAGGCATATGCTAATTTCTATCGGGCATCGGGCATCGGGCATCGGGCATCGGGCATCGGTAGCCCACTCTCCTCTTCTCCCATTCTCCCCCTCCCCACTCTATGGATAAACGCTTTTTTAGTTTTTTTAATTTAACAGAAGACCAGGCGATCGCCCTTTTAGATACGCCACAAGACCAAATCGGCGAAGAGGATTCCCGCTACATAGCCGCTTCCCATTTGATAAACTTTCCCACAGATCGATCGATCGCAGCACTGATCCGAGCAGTACAGCAAACCGATCCGGTGCTAGAAAACCGGATTGTGCGCCGCAAGTCGGTGGAAACCTTGGGAAGACTGCAAGCTGTCCAAGCATTGCCGGTGATTCGCACCTGTCTGAGCGATGATGACTGCTACACCGTGGAAAATGCGGTTTGGGCGATCGGCGAAATTGGCACTCAAGACGCCGATATGTTAGAAGAAGTTGCTCAATTGCTCGATAAACCAGGACAAACCTACCGAGTAATCATCCACACCCTGACTAAATTAGATTATCAACCAGCCGAGACCAGAATTCGCAAATTTGTTGACGATCTCGATCCACCGACTGCTAGTGCTGCGATCGCCGCAATTTGCCGCCTAACCAGAGACTTTTCTAAAATGGGACAAGTTGTCGCCATGCTGCAACACAAAAATGTCCTAGGGCGCAGACTATCAATTCAGGATTTGATTGACGCCCACCACTACGAGGCCATTCCCAACATTGCCAAATGTCCCGTATCTTTAGTCTTTCGGCTGAGGGGAATTCGGATGCTAGCAGCAGCCGGAATCGCCGACAAATCCCTTACCTTTGACACCATTCAACCCTATTTAGAACAAACCTTACGGGATCAACCAGGGGATTTAGATTTAGTCCACAGCTATGAAGAATTACCAGAATTACCGTTTCTGATTAACCAATTATACGAAACGGATTTTGGTCGTTGCTATTTAGCAACTAAAACAATTTTAGAACATTATTCAGAGGAGGCACCGGCAGCCCTGTTTGCCACCTTTGCAGAAGAAGGAAATAATGATTATGGAGCGCATTTTCATGTAGTAAAATTGTTTGGTTGGCTCAAACACTCTCCCGCCTACGATTTGTTATTGGAAGCTTTGAATAACCCCCAACCCCAGTTTCAGAAATCCCGTGCGGCGGCTGCGATCGCCCTAGGGGAACTCGGAGAAAAGCGTGCCATTCCAGAATTGAAAACCTGTCTGGAAACTAAAATCTGGGATTTGAAGTATGCTGCATTAATGGCACTAGAAAAACTTGGTGATGTTAGTGGTTATGAAGTTGCTGCGGCTGACCAAGATTGGTTAGTTCAAGCTAAAATAGATGCTCATACTTCTTTAACATCTGAAATATAGTAGGGACACGGCAGTGCCGTGTCCCTACAGCCGGACACGGCAGTGCCGTGTCCCTACCTGAGACGGGAGGCAGAAACCGGGTTTTTTTACCAAAATACTGCATCCCAGCTTTTAATACTGGTAAAAACCCGGTTTCTTAGATATTTATGCGTCCAGGATTGTTAATTCAGCTTAAATTAGAAAACCTAAAACCCCAAAAATTATGACAACAGATGCTTTGTTTGAAAAACTAAAACACCCGAATCCTCATATGCGCGATCGGGCGATGTTTGAAATTGCCGATTCCCGCGATGAAAATACAATTCCTCGACTGGTGGCCATTTTAGACGACGAAGATGTCACCTATCGTCGGGCGGCGGTGAAGGTGTTAGGTGCGATCGGTGAGGATGCCATATCACCGGTGGTTGACGCCATGTTAAACAGTGAGAATGTGACTGTGCGAGGGAGTGCGGCGAAGGTATTGGCGCAAGTTGCGATTAATTATCCAGAGTTGCCTTTCCCAGAAGTGGGCTTGCAGGGATTGAAAAAGGCGATCGATGATGCTAATCCTGTGGTGCATATTGCAGCGGTGATGGCCTTGGGACAGATGGGCTCCTCTGCCTTTGAGATTTTGGTGGAATCGCTGAATACAACGGATAATGTAGCGGTACAGGTGGCGATTGTGAGTGCGTTGGCCTCTGTGGGCGATCGACGTTGTGTAGAAGTTCTCACCACATTTGCGAATGATGAAACCGTGGATTCCTATGTGCGGGAATCAGCGACAAGTTCTTTATCGCGATTGGATTTGGTGATGAATTATAAGCGCGCAGAATAGGTTGATGGTTGCGTGTTGAACGATATGTAAGCAAAAATTGTAATGGTCAGAAAAACTCACCCAAAGCCAGAAGTTGAGGATGCGTTGAGATACGCTGAAAAAAATGGATGGCGCGTTGATGTTGGTGGTTCTCATGCTTGGGGGAAAATTTATTGTCCCTACAACGATAAAGAGTGTAGAAGCGGGATTTTTTGTATATCCAGTATTTGGAGTACCCCAAAAAACTCAGGGAATCATGGAAAACAAATTCGCCGAGTAGTGGATAATTGCACAAAGCATAACGATGTGAATGAGTCTTCCTCGGAGGAGGAATAAAAAATGAACGAGTATGATTTTACTTTGAAGTTTAATCTGAACAATTCCCCAGCCGATCCTGATAATTTTATTGAGAGACTGTATGCAAGTGGCTGTGACGATGCCTTAATTGGAGTTGGAAATAAAGAATATGTAGCACTAAATTTTATCCGCGAGGGATCGTCGGCTTATGAAGCTATTTCTAGTGCGATTAATGATATCAAAAAAGCTGTTCCAAGTGTTACTCTAATTGAAGCAGCACCAGATTTAGTTGGCTTGACGGATGCAGCTAAAATTCTGGGTTATACTCAACTGCAAATGAGAAATCTCTCGATCGAAAGCAAATCAAGATTTCCGATTCCTGTTTATGAAGGTACACATTCTATTTGGCATTTAGCGGAAATTTTAATTTGGTTGCGCGAAAATCGAATGCACTCAATTGATGATACGCTGTTAGATATCGCTCAAACCAATATGAATATTAACATTGCCACGAGTTGGCAAAAGATCCCTCTTGATACCCAAGAAAGTATCAAGGCGCTGGCTGTTTAGACTGGTTTGTGCGATATTACTGAGGCACATTGCAATCTAAGGAAAACACCAATGAAAATTAAAGTCAAAAATCTTGGTGCCCTAAAACAAGCCGAATTCACCCTTGGCGAGTTGACAATTATTTGTGGCGGCAACAATACCGGAAAGACCTACGCTACCTATGCACTGTTTGGCTTTTTGTTTACTTGGCGGCAGATTTTGGCGATCGAAATCAACGACGATAATATCCAACAACTCCTTGCTGACGGCGTAATTCATCTAGATATACAAAAATATGTCGAACAGGCTGAGCAAATTGTTTCTAAAGCTTGTCAAGTTTATACACAGCAATTGCCTCAGATTTTTGCAGCGCCGGCTAAAAGATTTAAAAAAACAGAGTTTCAGGTAAATCTAGACATCAAAAATATTACCTTGGCAAGCCAATTTCAGTCAACACTAGGATCTGCAAATGTCGAATTATTCTCGATGACCAAAAGAGAAGATAGTAGAGAATTAGTTGTCACCTTGCTAGTTGAAAAAGAAAAGGCAAAAATTCCCAATGAAATAATTAAACAAACCATTGCCGATGCACTGAAACATATTATTTTTGACGAAATTATTCCTCGTCCTTTTATCGCTAGTGCAGAGCGAACTGGTGCAGCTATTTTTCGCAAAGAGTTGAATTTTGCCCGTAATAGATTGCTTGAACAAATGGGTAAAAGCAACAATAATATCAATCCAATGCAGCTTTTATTTAAAGCTTATCAGGACTACGCTTTGCCAATCAAGACAAACGTTGACTTTACGAGGGAACTGGAAACCATTGTTAAAAAAAGCAGTTTTATTGCTGAGGAACATCCTGATATACTGGCAGATTTTGCTGACATAATCGGTGGCCAATACACTGTTACTCGTAATGATGAACTTTATTATGAGCCGAATGGTAAAAGGCTCAAGCTTTCTATGGATGAAAGTTCTAGTGCTGTGCGTTCTCTATTAGACATCGGTTTTTACCTAAAACATGAGGCTCAAATTGGCGATTTACTGATGATAGATGAACCAGAATTGAATCTACATCCTGAAAACCAGCGCCGCGTCGCACGTCTATTTGCTCGCTTGGTAAATCTTGGTATTAAGGTTTTTATCACTACCCACAGCGATTACATTATTAAAGAACTGAATACGTTGATTATGCTTAACCATGACAAACCTCATCTGAAGCGAGTTGCTGAAGAAGAAGGTTATCGGGAAGTAGAACTAATTTCGTCTAACAAAATCAAAGTTTATATTGCGGAAGAGGCAGGGAGTACAAAAACAAATAAATGTCAAACGCTGACACCAGCCGATATTGACCCAGAAATGGGTATTGAAGCCCGCAGTTTTGATACAACTATTGAAACGATGAACAGGATTCAGGAATCGATTGTTTGGGGTCAGGATTAATGTCTGATATTGCTATCCTCAAAGAGATGATTAAGGAAAGTGCTACAGTACCATTGGAAGAACACAAAGGTAAAAAGCAAGTTATACTCAAAGAGCCTCCGCCTGCTGACTATTCTGTCACGATTGATGGAATGCCTGATGATGCTCAAGTTATTGTTATTAAGGCAGATGCTTTCCCAGCACCAAGCAAGATTTTTACTAGCTCAAAAGGTCAGTGCAAACGCGCAGATTTTGTGATTATTGCTGATACTCCCACAGAAAAAATCATCTTTTGTATTGAGATGAAGAAAAAGAAAGGCCAGAATAAAAACATTATCCAGCAACTAACGGGCGCAAAATGCTTTGTTGACTATTGTCAGGAAATCGGCAAAGCATTTTGGAATCAACAGAACTTCCTTGAGGCTTATGAATATCGTTTTGTCAGTATCGGTCATATTAGCATTTCCAAAGGAAAAACACGTAATAGTCGCTCAACTGAGACTAATGACCGTTTAACTGAGATTCATGACCGTCCTGATAGGATGCTGAAAATTAGTAGACCCAATAAACTTCAGTTCAATCATTTGATCTACGGGAGATAGATAGTTTTGTGAACGTCAAAATCAGCGCTTCAGGACTTATCTATGACCTTCCAAACAGCTTTTTACCTTTTACCCCTTCCTCCTTTCAACCTTAAAAACATCCTCAATACTTTTCCCAGATGTTTTTTCCTCCCAGCCCATCGCCATCAAAAAACTCTCAGCAGACGCAGTTTCCACCACATCAACCCCCCATTCTCCCGTTTGCAGCGCCTCAACATCGCTACTCAATGGCGGAGTCTTTTTCAATCCCGCTAAAATCAAAACATCAGGAAAAGAATCATCAACTTTTCCTTGACTCATCCGCTTATTTACCAAAGATTCAGCGCAAAACTCCCCAACTTGAGGTGGCGCAAAATCATTAGTAGAAAATAAAACTTCTACCATCCAATGAGCGTGATTTAATTGACGGCACTTAATCTGAGGATATTGACTTAAACCCTCAGCAAATACCAAAGTCAAATCTTCTCTACTTAAGGTTGGAAAGATACCCTCTTGCATATCAAAATTGTGGGAAAGCAACATCCGCCCTGTTCCAGATTCTGTCATATTTTTAGTTACTTAATTTGAGAAATTGCTAACTTAATTACTCCTTGCACAGCCGCCTCTGATTCCTTGGCTAATGCAGCTTGTAGCGGCTCGATCGCACTTCGATCGCCCACTTTCATCAAAGACAAGGCCGCCGCCCTGCGACTTTCGCCATCGCCATGATGCAGCAACTCAATCAGGTTGGGGATTGCAGGCTTATAGGCGAGATTTCCCAAAGCAGCCGCCGCCTCGCAACGCACGTCAACATCAACATCCGTTAGAGACTTCACTAAAATCTCAAATAAGTCGGCTTTGGGCTCTTCCTGTGCTACTTTGGCGATCGCCCCAACCACCGCCCCACGCACCACAGGCGAATCAGAGGCGATCGCCCGATACAAATACTCCTTCGCACCCGCCCCAATAAACGCCAACGCCCAAGCCGCATGACCGATCGTACTTTCCGGCAAATCGGTAGATGCTAAAATATCCAACAAAGCCTGCACAGAAGGTTCACCAATCCTCGCCAGCGCCCCAATAGACGAACCCTTAACCACCGTATCCTCATCATTCAACAAAGCATGAATTAAATTAGGAACAGCAGTCGGATCGCCAATCAAAGTCAGAGTTTTACCCGCAGCACGCCGCACAACCGGATTAACATGATTTCCCAAAGCATCCAACAAAAAAGGAGTCGCCGCTTCACCAATTTCCGCCAGAGTTTCCGCACAACGCAGTCGAGTCATCCCCCGCGTATCACCCAAAGATTCAACCAGACTCCTCAAAAGCTCAGCATCATTAACATCAAAAGTATCTAAATCTATTTGTTCAGTAACTTGTTGAAGCAAAGCATCTGTTTCGGCATGAGCTAACACAATTGCAGCATCTTGGGATTGAGCATTAGAATTGACCATCATTGCCACCTAATTATTAGTAGTTATCGCCGCCAATTGAGTGCGGAGACTGTCTAGTCCAGCATCAATTTTAGCAAGTTCCGGCTCAATTTTAGCCATAGCTGCTTTCTGTGGTAGCTTAGCCTTTTGTGCCGCCGCCATCGTTTCATTCACCAAACGTTCCCGATACCGCTCAAATTCGGCAATGACTTCCACCAATTCTTCAGCCTCTATCTGTGTTGAATCTTCTGTTAAATCTGCGGCAGATTCATCACGAGCCGATGTTGTCAATTCTTCGTTTTCAGACATAGTTTTGAGAGTTTAATAACAGTTGAAAACAGTTAGGCGATCGAGTTCAGTTAAACTCACATCATACAGGATTCTTAGGAACTGGCAAGATGCCAGTTCCACAACCAATTAATTTTATTGTGGGGCGGGCATCTTGCCCGCCCAGTTAGTTGCTTGTGGGGTGGGCATCCTGCCCGCCCAGTGGCTTGTGGGGTGGGCATCGAACTGGCAAGATGCCAGTTCCACAACCAATTAATTTTATTGTGGGGTGGGCATCCTGCCCGCCCAGTTGCTTGTGGGGTGGGCATCCTGCCCGCCCTAAAAAAATATTGACAATAGTTGAATTTGACCAATCAAAAAGCATTTTTTCCAGAGACTTTAACGCGACACCGCAGCAGCCTCAGAAACTCTCAAGCGATTGTGTTCCAACAACTCTTCTAAAACAGACGGAGAAATACAACGACGCTCAGAACAGTATGCCATTTGTTTAACCCCATTGCTCATTTGAACCGTCATCACCCGCACTCGAAAATGATCGTTAATAAACCAACAGCGTTCCTGTCCTTGATTTGTCTCATATTCCGTCTCAATAGTCAATACCCCATCATCAGCAAAATGGTAAATACCAATTACCGGAATACCTTCAACGTAGCCTCTATTTCTGAGAAACTTACCCATTTTCGGGTTATTGGGATTGGGTACATCGATAAGTATTGCAGCATAATTTTGGTTCGGGATGGCATCATCCAAATTATCTTGCCACATAAAACTGCATCCCCCACTAACCAAAGCAGGATCTACATTTTGCTGTTGACAAACCTCTAAAACTCTGGGATCATCAATTGATAAGACATCAATCATGACATTGGATTCTCCCGACTCATCAGCAGCAGCAGTATCAAAATTGTGGACTGTTCGCTGAGTGAACCAAACGCCCTCACTCTTGCGAAAGAAATCCATCATAGTCATCGGTGGTGTTAGCAGCATTTCTATGTCAACTTAGCGAGAGGAATCAAGTAGCATCGGAATTATTGCCGAAATTAGGAGACGGCTTTTGGAGTGTCCCTACAATATTATTTTGGGTAGGGAGACGGCACTGCCGTGTCCTCTATATCATTCCTTCCCCTTGTGAAGGGGATGGGAGGAGAATCCGATCGAATTTTGGTTAAGAAAATTAACTTTCTGGCGATCGCACAACAATCAAATTCTAGGATAAATGACACCGGACAACTTTGAGCAATTCCATCAATAAATCTTCAAAAATATAATGGCACTTCGTCAACACTCATTTTTCCTCTCTGAACCCCTGACTCTCACAGAAGTCTTACAAGCTATCGAGGAAAGCAAAAGCCTAGCTCAAACCAACCTCCAGGGAATCAACCTCAGCCAAATGGATTTATCCGGGATTGATTTGAGCGGAGCAAACTTGATTGGCGCGGGCCTCAGCAAAACCAATTTCCAAGGTGCAAATCTCCAGGGAGTAGATTTGCGGCGCGCCAATCTCCGAGACGCCAATTTGAGTGGAGCAAATTTACAAGAAAGTTATTTTTTTCGAGCTGATTTACAAGGTTGCAATCTAGTTGATTCCAAGCTAGAATCAGCTAAATTTAAATTAGCTTTATATGATAGCAAGACTATGTGGCCAGAAGGATTTAATTACCAAAAATCCGAAGCTATTGGCCCGAAAGCTAGTCTGAGCGGAGCTTTTTTGAATGCAGCCAATCTCCGAGGAGCGGATTTAAGTTATTGCAATCTGCGAGGTGCTTATCTCAGTGGAGCGGATTTAACTGGAGCAAATTTAGAAGGAGCGGCATTAAGTGGCGCTAATCTTCAGAATGCTTTTTTAACTGGTGCTTATTTGCGAAATGCCATGTTAATTGGAGCTGAATTGCAAGGCGCAGATTTACGGGCTGCTGATTTGACTGGAGCAAATTTAGATCAATTGCAAAGTATTGCGGGTGCTGATTTCAGCTTGGTACAAGGATTGAGCGCCGAAACAAGAGCGATGCTTTGCAGTCGCAATTCCAAGGAGTTAGGTACTTGGAATCCTTATACTCGGAATAACACAGCTCAAAGTCTTGCAAATTAGATATCGTTTGTAGTGCGGACTTAAGTCCGCAAATTCAGAGGACTAAAGTCCTCACTACAAACCGTTTGTAGTGCGGACTTAAGTCCGCAAATTCAGAGGACTAAAGTCCTCACTACGAACAAATTTTAATTTTCCTATAAATTGCGTTCCAAATCGAACAGAAAACCGTGAATATACTCCTCAGTCCACTCCTCACCATAGAACCGCAGAAACATCCCCCTCGCAGGATCTTTCGCCGCACGATAGTTGATATAATTGCGTTGAGCCTGAAGAATCTCGACCAATCTCTGACTGTCGGTGACTGGTTGCGCGCGATCGACCAAATCGAGATAAGCTTGTAGATAATCCTTAAAAGCATCAAACACAAGAGTTTGCACAGCCTCAGTTTCCTTAGGACGAGTCCACAGAAAAGCCGAAGAAAAGAAAGGTTTTGCCTCTTCAGGAAAATCTCCCCCCCAGGGCAAATCTTTTTGATACTTGTTAAAAATTGGTAAAATCGGCTCTGAGTATTGCTTTTGATAGGCCGCATCATGAAAAAGCGGCTGCATATCCAAAGCAATCAAATGTCCCCCCGGTAAAGTCACCAAATCCGCCCCAAAAAAAGGCAAATCATAATTAATTTGCGGGAAAATCACAAAATTCAAAACCTGAAGAGCATCACCGCCCTCAACATGAGCCGCCCGAATTTGTCGCAGTTTGGGCGATTGAAAAGCATAGCTAGTAGTGACAACCAACTGCTCTTTTTTTCCTTTCCCAGTGATACATTCTTTTTTTTCAAAACCTGCTGGAATCGGATATGGAGCTAAGTCAAGTCGCTCCCTGAGCAGTGGGATGGCGTAATCTAAAAAAGGCTGATAGAGAGTCATTTTTAATTTATTTTGTCCCGGCGGGAACCGCTAAGGGAACAGCATCTTCAAACAAAAACTCGTACAAAAAGCGCTCTGACCATTCATGACCAAAATAGCTGCCGAACAGCCCGGATGCGGGGTCTCTTTCTGCACTATACTGATCGTATTCTTTCTGTGCTTTCACAATCCGCTGAATTTCTTCGGGAGTTGTCAGGGGAGTAGCTTGCTGTAGCATTTTCCAGTACAACTGGACGTATTCTTGATAGGCGGGAAACAATTGGTTCACTACTGTTTCGGCGTCGGTTTTGGCAAAGAGCAAATTCTTGGAAAAATACTGGTTGGCATCATAAAACTTCATTTCTAAGTCTTGTACCAACGAGCTGTATTTAGCTCGAATTTCGGTCAACGGTTCGATATACTTGTCTGTGTAAGCCCGATCGCGAAATAACGGCTGAAAATCTATCACCACCAAGATTTTCTTTTGTCCAAACGCTAAAAAATCAATCCCTAGCAACGGCACATCGTAATTGTGGCTTGGATAAATGACACTGTTAAAAATTTGTGCCGTTTCCCCAGCATCGATGTAGGTGTAGCGAATTTTTCGCAATTCAGGGCATTGATAACACCAGCTTTGAATTGTGGCGGGATTTTTACCTCTTTCACTCACCACAGATTCCAATCCAGAGGGAATGGGACGGCTCTCTAGTGCAAAGTTCTCAAACAGTTCTTTTTCTAGAAATTGCTGAAATGGCTTAAACATAGATTATAATTTAGCTCCTTCAATCTCTCCCTGAACACAGGATAATAGGCGATCGCCCTGGGCCTAGTCTCTTTTATGGATAACAAAGTAATATTTCGTTATGAAACCAAACGTGCGATCGCACTTAATCTAATGAAGACTTTTACCACACTCTCATCTTTGATTCTCTCAAATGTAACAAATCTTAATCAAATTTCTCATAATTCTAGTCTATAACTTGAATTGTACTCAATTCCCTCCGGACAATTTTAATAGCTATGCAATTAAGTGAAAGAGCAAAACAATTAATTCCCAAAGCGAAAATTGTCAGCTTTGCTACTTGGAAAAATATCTATCCAGATGAAGTAATTGCCATTTTTCAAAAGGCTGACGATGAAAGTCGATATCTCACAGATGAAGATTTAGAAATCATCAAAAATCTGGTTCCCGATACCTCTTCAATGTTAGAACAAGCAAGATTGCTGCGAGAGCAAGCTCCTAATCTTGTATCGAATGCCAGGGAAAAGGTGTTAGCCGACTTTCCAAATATCACCGAACCAGACAATGACCTCTATCCTGCTGAACGCGCCGAAGCTTGTTGGCGAGATTTTTGGCATTTCTTGCGCTCCGTCTCCTATAGCATAGCAGGGAAAAACCCGGAATTTACCAGTCAAGCAGGACTAGAAAACATGGAACTACTTTATCAAGAATTGCGAGTTCCCGTGGCGGCGATGCTCTGTGGATTACAACAATTAAAAATAGTCAGTTTACAGCAATTTAGTTCTGAGGAACAGCATTTATCTGGTCTTGCTTTTGACAATTTAATCGCTGGCTTAAAACAGTTCAGTCAAGTTTGACCGCTTAACAATCGCAGGAATTAACCACAGGCATTTAAGAAACCGGGTTCGTTCGCCCACATTCCTCGCACTTCAGGCCATATTTCCCGAAAAAACCCGGTTTCTGCCTCTAGAACTCTATAAAATATTCTTAATTGCGATCGAGCAAATTTTCTAAAGCCGCACCAACCACTCGATGATGGGAGTCTTGCCGCAGTTGACTCAACACCTGCTTCGCTTCTGGATCATCAAAATGCTTCAAAGCAGATGCAGTGTGCTGGCGAATCCCTTCATACTCAGAACTAGCCAGCGCCAACAACCGAGCCAATGCCGCTGCTTCCTGACTGCTTCCAGCTAAAGCACCGAGCGCGTCCACAGCCGCTTCCTGGGTGGTCATATCTTCCCCCGCCAAAGCTTCCACGCACACCTCAAACAGTTCGTTGTAGCACTCCATATCTACCAGCGCCCCCAAAATGCTGCGACGCACCAGCCAGTGGTCATCCTGAATAAAAGTCAGCACTAAATGAGACGCAGCGCACCTACCGAAGAGCGACAGGGAATTTGCCGCTTCGGCGCGCACATTGGGAGTGTTATCAAGTTTCATGATTTGCAGCAAGGCGGCGAAAGATTCGGCGCTTTGCTGTTGTCCAAATCCCCTGCTGACAAAGGTACGGACTAAAAATTCTGGGTCGTTGAGCCGAGCTTTTAGCAAAGGAACGGCAATCTCTGGTGTATAATCTTTCAGAGCTGCGATCGCCTTGAGTCGATATTGAAAATCAGAATTATCTAGAAACGCTTCAATTTCGTGAATATCCATAACCGCAACAGAGCAGGACTTTTCCTTACTTTAAACAACAGGGTTCACTTTGTGCAACTTACCAAAATTATCTTAACACCGAAATCTTTTTTTGACCGTGAACCTCGTTTCTTTAAACTCTCTCATCAAATCTCGTCTGAAAACTTCCGTATTTGAACCAATATTGTCGCAGTTCATGATGAGGTGTATGCAAACTCCCTTTCCCTTGATAGAGCATCACTTGTCGGTGATTTCCCATCCAAACTCGTTTGAGCGGTTCCACAGAAATTAAGCATCCTCCTAGACTGGTGATATATTGCTAAAATCTCTCAACGGCTGGGTAGTCTAAAGTTTCAAAAATCAAAAATTCACCTGAAAAAATTAGGTGACGGCTTCGTATCCAAGCCTGCATTTTTTTATCGGCTATTGGGGGTAATAGCTGGTAAAAGTATAGTCATCTATTACATGACACGGGAGGCACCCGGTCCCTCCCCTTTCGCTTTCACTTCGAGCGGATTAACCCGCCTCGGCTGAGCTACGCAGCTCTCTATCCCATTGCTGAAGGCATTTGGGATTGCTTTTC
>NZ_JAEQCT010000201.1:3724-4634 GCF_020738205.1 Microcoleus sp. PH2017_24_DOB_U_A | reverse complement strand
TCAATGACTTCGACCCCGACATTTTCGACACGTTGACTGCTGCTGTTGTCACACAACCGACTAAAGGTAAACTCGTACTCAATCCCAAGGGTGACTTCATTTACACTCCCAGCCCCGGATTTGTCGGAGTTGATACTTTCATTTATAGCGCTAGCGATGGCGCTGCAACTGTCCCCGCCACGGTGAATATCAACGTTACAAACAGTGTGCCAACAGCCAATCCCGACACCTATAGCACCAGTGCGGGAAAAGCCCTCAGCGAAATATTGCCGGGAGTTTTAGCTAACGACTCCGACGCGGACTTGGACACGCTGACTGCTGCGTTGGCGGCCAACCCGACGAAAGGGTCGATCGCCCTCAGCAAAGACGGTTCTTTCACCTATACTCCTAAGGCAGGCTTTACTGGGACAGACACATTTACCTACACAGTCAGCGACGGCATAGTTAGCTCTCCACCAGCTACCGTGACTGTAAACGTCAACAATAACCCGCCTGTCGCGATTCCTGACAACTATACAACTTCTTTTAATACTCCTCTCAACGTGGCAGGGTTGGGAGTCTTAATTAACGATACAGACCCGGAAAACGATCCGTTGACTGCGATTTTGGTGGCAAATCCGGCTAAAGGTGCGATCGCCCTCAACGCTAACGGTTCCTTCAGTTACACTCCGAATGCTGGTTTTGCAGGGACAGATTCTTTTACCTACAAAGCTAATGACGGAAAAGCTGATTCTGCGATCGTCACAGCCAGCATTGTTGTCAATAACTCTCCAACTCCAACTCCGGTAACAACTCCAACTCCGGTAACAACTCCAACTCCGGTAACAACTCCAACTCCGGTAACAACTCCGACTCCGGTAACAACTCCGACTCCGGTAACAACTCCGACTCCGGTAACAACTCCGACTCC
>NZ_JAEQCT010000201.1:0-3640 GCF_020738205.1 Microcoleus sp. PH2017_24_DOB_U_A | reverse complement strand
ACAACTCCGACTCCGGTAACAACTCCGACTCCGGTAACAACTCCGACTCCGGTAACAACTCCGACTCCGGTAACAACTCCGACTCCGGTAACAACTCCGGCGGAAAGTCCAACTCCGGCGACAACTCCGACTCCGACTCCAAATCCTGTTGACTCTGACAGCGTTGGTGGCGGTAATGCCGACGATCGCATTTGCGACGAAATTACCTTACCTGCGATCGATTCGATTCCCGGGCCGAATTCAGTCGATCGCACTTTCAACGGCACTGAGGGCAACGATTTCCTCATCGGTAGCAATCTCAACGACGCTATCAACGGTTTCAACGGGAACGACATTCTGCTGGGCGGAAGCGGTAACGACAATATTTATGGCGGGCGGCCCAGCAATATCCCTCTTGGCCCGAATGCAGACAAAGACTTGCTATTTGGCGGCAGAGGTAATGATTACCTCAACGGGGATGCCGGCGACGATCTCATTTTCGGTGGTAAAGGCGATGATGTGGCGATCGGTGGCAAAGACGATGACTTGATTTGGGGCGACAAGGGGAATGACACTCTGGTGGGGGCTGAGGGTAACGACTGCTTGTTTGGAGGCAGTTTTGACCCGTCTAGCCCTGACTCTACCGGACGCGATTTGCTGTTTGGCGGTGCTGGTAACGACTTCTTGAATGGAGGAGATGCTGCGGATACTCTGGGCGGTGGAGAGGGCAACGATACGCTGAACGGCGGCAAGGGCGATGACGTTCTGGTGGGGGGTACGGGCAACGATCTGTTGCTGGGCGATCGCGGCAGCGACAGCATTTGCGGCGCCGATGGGGACGATACTATTTTCGGCGATCGCGCGATTCCCTACGGGATAGCTACGCTTCACGACTTAAACGGATCTCCAGATTCCCTCTGTGGCGGTGCGGGTAACGATTTGCTGTTTGGTAACGGCGGTAATGACAACCTCTGCGGTGATGAGGGCAATGATACTCTGTACGGCGGTAAGGGTGATGATACTTTGACTGGGGGTTTAGGTAACGATATTCTCAGTGGTGGCATTGGGCGCGATCGCTTTATTTTAACCGCAGGTGAAGGCAGCGATGTCATTGCTGATTTCACTAAAGGTGAAGATTTGCTAGTGTTAGCGGGCGGTTTAACTTTTGCTCAACTCACTATTACCCAAAGCCCTAATGCAGGTGCGATCGCGATTTCTCAGAACGGTCAACTGTTGGCTACTGTGAATACAGTGGCTGGTAGTGCGATCGATCGCAGTGATTTTATCCTGTTTGGGCGATAAAATTAGCCGTAGGGTGCGTCAATCGATTTTAGATTTTAGATTTTAGATTTTAGATTTTAGATTTTAGAGGCTACCCTACTTCTACTTCTACTTCTACTTCTACTTCTACTTCTACTTCTACTTCTACTTCTACTTCTGACGCTGAAATAATCGATGTTTCCGGCTGATAAATTGAGAGGCTTTTAATAATCTCCAGAAATTGCTGCAAAATAGTCGATGAATCATTCTGCCGCCAAACCGCAGTTAAGTTAGTGGTTGTCGTTTGTTCCAGAATCGGACGATAGACCACTCCTTTGCGTTGAAGATTCTGGACGTGAGATGGCAGAATGCTAATACCAGTTTCGCCTGCAACCAACCCCAAAATCGTGACCATAAAGACGGCTGTTTGAACAACTTTCGGCACAAATCCTGCTTGCGAACATAGATGGTAAATTTGTTCAGACAAACCCGCCACAACTTGATGCAGGGGCATGACAAATTCTTCATTTTTTACGTCAGCAAGCGAAATTTGGGATTTGGCTGCCAGCGGATGGTTTTTAGGTAAAACGGCGACAAGTGGTTCTTCCGTGATAGACATCGTTTCTAAATCATTGTCTTCCGAGATTTCGTGGTAGAGATACAGAAAAATGATATCAGTTTGGCGATCGCGCAATCTCTGAATTAGAAAAGCACTATTTTCTTCCTGTAAAATCAGTTTTACCTCTGGATATCGCTGTCGAAACGTTCGCAGCATCTCTGGAAAGACACCATTCGCGATCGAACTCGTAAAACTCACCGTCAAGTGACCCAATTCACCTTGATGAATGCGCTGGGTTTTATGTACCCCTTGTTCTAACAGTGCCAGAGTTGCACGAGATTCTTCTAAAAACGCCTGTCCTGCTGGAGTTAGCCCAATTGGGTGACTTTTGCGATCGAATAGTTGCACGCCCAATTCAGTCTCCAAATCTTTAATTTGGTTGCTTAGGGGCGGTTGCGAAATGTGCAATCGCTTTGCCGCATTGGTAAAGCTCAGTTCGTCTGCCACTGCAATGAAGTAACGGAGATGGCGAAGTTCCATAGATTTTAGATGTTAAACTTTAAACTTGGAAATGAATAATTACTATAGCGGTTATTGAGTAGATACTGCCATACTTCTTGAGTATATTCTTATATTAAAAAAAGTATTTGACATCTAATAATAACTTGTTTATTCTGGAATTAATAGTTAGAAGGTTTGGCGAATAATTACGATTTTAATTATCACAAAACGAGGATTATTTATGTTGTCGCACGTAATTCGACGAGTTGCAGTTGTCGGAGGAACCCACGGAAATGAGTTAACAGGAGTTTACCTGATTAAGAAGTTTCAACAATTCCCAGACTTGCTGAAACGATCGACCTTTGAGACAGTTGCCTTATTAGCCAACCCGAAAGCGGTGGCGCTGAATCGGCGTTATGTCGATCGCGATTTGAACCGTTGCTTTAGCCGCGCAGATTTGGCTAACCCAGACTTGACGGGTTACGAGGACACACGCGCTAAGGAAATCTCCGCCCAACTATGTCCTAAAGACCAAAACGGGGCTGATTTCATTATCGACCTCCACAGCACAACGGCGAACATGGGGCTGACAATTTTACCGTCTAGCAAACATCCATTCAATTTACAATTATTAGCCTATTTAAGCGAACTCGATCGCTCAGTTCGAGTTTGTTTCCGAGATGAGGATGGTCAGGATTCGCCAATGTTGCGATCGCTATCTGCTTTTGGTTGCACGATAGAAGTTGGGCCCATCGCCCAGGGAGTCGTTAACGCCCATCTGTTTCAGCAAACCGAAAGGCTGGTTCGCACCATTGTAGATTATCTCGATGCCACAAATCTGGGCAATCCGCTAGTTATACCATCATATTTAACTGCATATCAGGCGATCGTTTCCGTAGACTACCCGAGAAATGCTGTAGGTGAAATGCAAGCCACTATCCATCCCCAACTTCAGTTTAAAGATTACGAACCCTTACATCCCGGTGAACCGATGTTTCTCACATTTACGGGAGAATCGCTCCCCTATCAAGGAGAATCTACAGTTTTCCCTGTATTCATTAACGAAGCTGCTTATTATGAAAAGCACATAGCGATGCTTTTGACTAAAAAACAACAGCTTCAGCTTAAAACTGCATAAAATCCTATCCCATCGTCAATTACCAGAAACAAAAAAGGTTTGTAGTGAGGACTTCAGTCCGCATCCATCCCAGGACAGAATTTCCAACTATTGAACCAATCTTACGGCTCTCCAGAACTTATGGTGATAATTTTATCTAATGCAAGAAACAAGCTAATACGCGATTTCTAAAATTATCAAAATTAGAAAAGCCATACCCTTGT
>NZ_JAEQCT010000100.1:0-21786 GCF_020738205.1 Microcoleus sp. PH2017_24_DOB_U_A | reverse complement strand
TTCTCAAAAAGGTGAGGTATGACTGACAGGTTATATAACCACTGAAACCAAGAGGGCCCAAGCCCAACAACGTACCTCATCTTTCTGAGAACCGCTATATATCAATTCTAGACTTATCTTTTCCAGTAAGCTTTGATTAAGTTTAGGTAACTATTTCGCCCTGTAAGTTAACCTCTATATTTAACCTAAGTTGTGCTTATCAGAAGATTTGAACAATTTATCCCCTCCTAGAGCCAAATAAGGTTTGTCCTAGCCGTACCATAGTAGCACCTGCTTGAATTGCCAAATGATAATCTCCCGACATCCCCATGGAGAGCTGCTGCATTTGAATGTTTGGCAAATTTTGCTGCTGGATTTTGTCAGCAAGTTCGCGGGTGCTGTTAAACAATTCTAGGATTTGCGAGTCATCTAATCCCACCGGAGGTATTGTCATCAAACCTTGAATTTTGATATGCTGACATTTATTGAGTTCACAGAGGTCGGCAAGAAGTTCGGGGACGCTCCACCCGTATTTGTCGGGATCTGGCAATATTTTCACTTGCAGGCAGACTTGCGGGGAGCAGGACATTTCGCCAGCTATGCGCGAAAGCCTCTGAGCCAGTTTTAAGTTGTCGATAGAGTGAATCCACTGGAAATGCTCTAGGGCCTTTGCTGCTTTGTTGGCTTGCAAGTGGCCGATCAAGTGCCAGTTGATATCCGGCAAATCTTGCAGTTGGCTTTGTTTTTCGGCAGTCTCTTGAACCTTGCTCTCGCCAAAATCTCGGATGCCCGCGTCGTAGGCTTGGCGGATAGCATCAGTCGGTACCTGTTTGGTAACGGCAATTAACCGCACTGATTCTGGCAAGTGTTGGCGAATGCTGTTAATTCGAGAGGCAATGGTCATGGGTACTCAACGCTCTTGACAGTAGGGCAGGACAATTAAGACAGATATCAATTACCAAGTTACCAATTACCAATTACCGATTACCGATTACCGATTACCAATTACCGATTGCCAATTACCGATTTTGGCTATTGAAAGGTGCGCTGGTGAATGACCTGCAATTGGTCGTACTCCTGATATTGACCGCTGCGACGGAGGGTTCGCAGGCGAATTTCGACCATGAGGCGAGCGTCGGAGCGACTGATAGGATCGAATCTGAGGCCGCCAGGGCCGTTGGTTACTAAGAAAAATAGGCGCTGGGCGTATAGGGTGGTAAATAATTCTTGGCTGTCTTCAACCTGGGATACCCTGAAGAGGAGGCCAAAGTTTGGATGATTCAGGTAGGTTTCGGTAGTCATTCACTCTCACAATCGATCGATATTAGATTAAAGATTTAGATTTTAGATTTGAGTTTCGCTCGATCGCGGGGTGCAAAGGGCGATCGCGGTAGCCATGCTATAGTCTCCATCGTGACTGAGGCTCAACTGCCACTGACAATTTCCCCAAACAGAGGCTTGTGCTGCGGCGGTTCCGTGCAGTTGCACGTTAGGAGCACCGTTTTCGGAGCGCTGAATTTCGACATCAGCATACCGTATTCCCCGCCATCCCGTGCCTAGAGCTTTGACAACAGCTTCCTTTGCTGCCCATCGCCCCGCTAGTTGGTTGCAGGAAACTCGGTTCATTTTACCTTTAATGCTGCTGTCTTGAGAATTTAGTTGTCCGCAGTCTCTTTGTTCGGCCGGGGTGTAAACTTTTTCCAGGAAGCGATCGCCAAACCGGTCTAATACAGCTTGAATGCGCGGAACATATACTATATCTGTCCCAAGATAGATGTTCAAGGTCTTGGATCTCTAAATATTTGCATCCATTACTTTAGCAGCACTGTGGAATCATTGATTCCCAATTCCCAATTCCCAATTCCCAATTCCCAATTCCCAATTCCCAATTCCCAATTCCCAATTCTCAACTGTCCCAACCCCAAGCCAAGCGGGCACTCCAGAGGGCGAGCAAGCAGCCGAGGGCGATCCAGTCTCGGATTTTGAAGTGCAACTGATGCCATTCTACGCGGTGTCGATCGGGACTGGTGAAGCCGCGAACTTTCATCGCGCTAGCTATTTGTTCGGCTCGCAACAGCAAGTTTTCTAACAGCCTCTCGGCGATCGTCAACCAAACTTGAGAGGCACGGCGAAATCCGAGTTTTTTCCAGTTTATCGCTCTAGTGCTGACCGATCGCACTAAATTTTGTATTTCTTCCAATACTAGGGGAATGAAGCGCAAAGATAACGTTAATGTTAGGGCAATTTCGGTGACAGGCCAGCGCAAGAGGCGCAACGGCTGCATTAAGTTTTCGATTGCTGCGGTAATTTCTTCGCTGGCTGTGGTGAGCAGATAGAGGTTGGTGCTATAAATTACTGTGAAGAATAGGGTGCTGACGTTGATAGCTAAATCTAAGGATTTGCGGGTGATTTTAACGGGGCCTTGTTTGAATAAAACGTAACTGTAGTTTGTGGGTTGGGGGAGTTTATTTTGGGTTTGAACTTGAGGATTTTGGGTTGGAGAGTTTGAGCCTAAGTTAAAAGGTTTGTACCAGGGTTTGGGATTCTGAGCGGGTGGAAGGGTTGCGGGTTGTTGGGAAAAGGTTAATTCGTCGGCGGGGATGCGGGGCTGATGTTCTGAGGGAAGTGCGTCGGGGGCGATCGCGCTGAGGCAAAATACTAAAAGGCAGAATAGCAGCAGCAGTCCCATTTGCTGTTTCCAGACACGGAAGGGAATGGCTGCGCTTAGTGTCAGTACGATTAACATTACTACTAGCATCAACCGCCAAACTGGATTGGCGAGTATGGGCGCAATTAGAAATGTCATCAACCAGGCTAGTTTGACGCGGGAGTCTAGCCGGTGCAGCCAGGTTACGGGTTGTTCTAGATACAGTCCAATAGGAAGCGATCGAAGTAAATCCATGTTGTAGATTTTAGATTTTTAATAATATCAATAGACTTATTGCATTTATTCCAAAATTATCTGGAAATTATCTGCGTTTGTCTGTGTATATCTGCCTTATATCTGCGGTTTCTGTATCAAGAAAGGACTTATACAAGAGGTCTAATTTATTGAACCGCGAAGACGCTAAGGACGCGAAGGAAGAGAAAGAAGGAAGACAAAAGAAAAAAACGCAATTTGCTTATATCATTAAACTGCGTTTTTTCTTTAATCTAGAGTCTAGAATTACTTTACGCGCAGTGCTCTGTTGGTTGTGCTAACTTCGCTGGCGCGAACTTTTTTGCCTCTCCACAGCAGCCGCATTGGTGTACCTGTAAAGCCGAGGTGTTTGCGGAATTGGCTTTCCATGTAGCGGCGGTAGTTTTCGGTGAAGCGTTTGGGATCGTTGACGAATAGGGCGATTGTCGGTGGTTGCGATCGCACTTGGGTACCGTAATAGATTTTGCCTTGTTTTCCTTGGCGGGTAACTGGTGCTGAGTGCCAGGTTGTGGCTTCTTCTATGACTTCGTTGATGACGGCGGTAGCAACGCGGCGCTTGTGTTCGTCGGAGGCTTTGTCTACTAATTCAATCACTTTTTCAACTCGCTGTCCGCTCATGGCGCTGACAAAGATCATTTCTGCCCAGTCGAGGAAATACAGTTTAGTTCTTGCTGTTTTTTCGTACTCGTAGATGGTGTCGTTGTCCTTTTCTATGGCATCCCATTTGTTGATGACGATGATGCAGGCTCGACCTTCTTGGCTGATGCGATCGGCTAATTTTTGATCTTGGTCGGTAACACCGTCAATTGCATCTATTACTAGCAGTATGACATCTGCCCGGCGGATGGCTTTGAAAGCGCGGTTGATTCCGAAAAATTCGGCGCCGTATTCGACGTTTTTCTTTTTACGAATTCCGGCTGTGTCAATCAGGCGGTAGGTTTGACCGTTGCGTTCTACTATGGTGTCAATTGCGTCGCGGGTTGTGCCAGAAATTGGGCTGACGATGGCGCGGTTTTCTCCGAGAAATGCGTTTAGCAAACTCGATTTGCCGACGTTGGGACGACCGATAATTGCTACTTTGATTTCATCTACTTCTGGCTCTACTTCTGTGGGAAGGTAAGTCATTAATTGGTCTAGCAATTCACCGGTACCGTTACCGTGAATCCCGGAAATGGGGTAAGGTTCTCCCAGTCCCAATGTCCAAAAGTCTGCTGCTTGGGTGAGTCCGGTATTTTCCGATTCGCACTTGTTGACGGCGAGAATGACGGGGACTTTTTGCACTCGCAGCCAAGAGGCGATGGATTCGTCGCCGCCGGTGAGTCCGGTTTTTCCGTCTACTACAAAAATGGCCGCACTTGCTTCTGCGAGGGCCGCCATTGCTTGTTCGCGGATTAATGGCAGAAATTCGGTCTCGTCATCGAATACTAGCCCGCCGGTGTCTACGACTTGATATTCGCGATCGCCCCAGTATGCTGGTCTGTACGTGCGATCGCGCGTAATTCCCGGTTCGTCGTGGACGATCGCGTCTTGGCTGTTGGCTAAACGGTTGACGATCGTCGATTTGCCTACATTGGGGCGTCCAATAATAGCAACTATAGGTAGAGGCATAAAAGTAGCAGCAATTTAGGCTGCGCCGTAATTTTGAGCTTTAATCTTTAAGTATAAGGGAATGTGACTGAAATGGAAAGACTTATTTCTGTGTTGGGGTTAGGGGTTTTTGTCGGTTTGTGCTACGCCTTTTCAGTCGATCGACGGGCTGTTAAGTGGCCGCCCGTACTGTGGGGAATTGCTTTGCAGCTAATTTTTGCAATTTTGATTCTCAAAACTGCTCCGGGTTTGGCGGCATTTAAATTTTTGGGAGATTTAGTCACTCAATTTCTGAATTTTTCTGATGCTGGGGCAAAGTTTGTATTTGGTGATAAATTTACCGACCACTATATCGCTTTTAAAGTGCTGCCCACTATTATCTTTTTCTCTTCGTTTATCACCCTACTTTATCACTACGGGATTTTGCAGCGGGTGGTGCAGGCAGTTGCTTGGTGCATGATTAAAACCATGAAAACTTCCGGTGCAGAAACTCTTTCCTGTGCTGCCAATATTTTTGTCGGACAAACAGAAGCGCCACTATTAATTAAACCCTATGTAGCGACGATGACTCTCTCGGAACTGCACGCTGTGATGACGGGGGGTTTTGCGACAATTGCCGGTGGAGTTATGGCGGCTTATATTTCTTTTGGCGTGTCTCCTCAACATTTAATTGCTGCCTCAGTGATGTCAGCACCTGCTGCTTTGGCAATTTCTAAATTGCTGTACCCAGAAACTGAAAAGTCCCTGACTGCTGGCGAGGTAGAAATTAAGGTGGAACAGGTTTATGCTAATGCCGTGGATGCGGCGGCTTCTGGTGCTAGCGACGGTTTGAAGTTAGCCGCAAATGTGGCGGCAATGCTGATAGCTTTTTTGGGTTTGTTAGCATTTTTTAATGCACTTTTGGGTTGGTTTGGCGGGCTGATTAGTTTGCCTCAGTTGTCGCTGGAATGGATTTTTTCTTATTTGATGGCTCCCGTGGCTTGGCTGATGGGCGTGCCTTGGGCGGATTGTGGAAAAATAGGAGTAATTTTGGGGAAGAAGACGATTTTAAATGAGTTTATTGCTTATTTGGATTTGATGGAATTGGTGAAGCAACAGGCGATTTCGGAACGATCGGTAATTATTGCGACTTATGCTTTGTGCGGCTTTTCTAATATTGGTTCCATCGGGATTCAAATTGGGGGGATTGGTGGGATGGCGCCATCCCGCAAAGGCGATTTGGCTCGGTTGGGCGTGAGGGCGATGATTGCTGGTTCTGTGGCTTGTTTCATGACTGCTTGTATTGCGGGAATGCTCGTTTAAAAGTTTTGAGTTTTGTAAGGTGCGCCACAAGCACCCAACTCTCTACTCTCAAGGTTATTAAATAAAAGTTAAAATTTGACAATTAAAGTATGGTAAATGTTTAATAAAATATAACGAAAAACATCTAACTTTAGCGATCGGCTATTATGGAAAACAAGCAGGAATTTAGTCTGTAACAACAGTATATAGAAACTGGCAACTAAATTCTCTTCTAAGCGAAATTAATAGGTGATGTAATATGGCTGTTCTGCAACTAGAAAACGGTAGGACATATACCGATATCGAGGCGATCGCCAGCCAACTGGCTGTTTTAAATATTGAGCTCTATCGCCTGCCAAATCAGGAAAATCCTGCGGTTAAAAAAATTCTACTGCAAGACATTCTCAATGTCACAGAAAAACAGCACATTCTCGCAGCATTTAAAACCGAGTTTGAATACTTCAAGCGCGCTAGCGGATGTCAGTGGTGCGACTTAAAAGTGCTGCATCCGGGTTCGCCACAGATTTACCCGCTGATGACTCAAAGCGATCGCACTCACACTCACGCAGATGCCGAAGTTCTGCACGTTTTAGCTGGGGAATGTGTTTTTGGGTTTGTCTATCCTAACGGCTCTCAGGTACAATTAATGTTGCAAGCTGAAGAATATATTAAAGTGCCTCCTAATACAGAACATTGGTTTTATCTTACTCCGTTGCTGTACTTGAAAGCTGTGCAGTATTACACCACTGCTCAAGGGTGGGTTCCTCAGTATACTAATAGGAAGTTGAAAATTACCAACTAGATCGAACCTTTGTATGTTGTTGCGCTTCAGCGCTTTTTCATAGATATAAGCAAAGAGCGCTGAAGCGCAACTACGTACCTTTGTTGTTGCGCTTCAGCGCTTTTTCATAGATATAAGCAAAGAGCGCTGAAGCGCAACTACGTACCTTTGTTGTTGCGCTTCAGCGCTCTTTCATAGAGAAATTTCAATTTCTTCACACCGCTGCAAAAGTGCTTCTATTTCCTGGGCGAGAAGAATTACTTCCGGCCACGAAGAACCGTTGATTAAGTCTTGGGCGTGTGCTAATTTGTTTCTCAATGCTTCTGCTGACTTTAAAAAACGCTCCCCGTAACGTTTGGATTTGAGCCCCAGCCGATCGACTATTTCGGCATTCGTCAGGATTAAATCTCGCTTGTCGCAGAATTGCAGGTAATCGATCAAGTCTATGGCCTCATTTCGCGATCGCCCCAATTCCCACATGTGTTTTGCTGCTACAATGCGATCGCCCTTCAGCAACTTCTGCCACGAATCTTGGGGAAAATAGATCCGCACAATCCGCAATAAATTCATTTCCAGCAGCGTCACCAATCCAAACAGCAGCATCCGTACCGGCGCTTTTTGCAAATCGCCGCAGGTGACAATCCCGTTGATGCGGTTGCTTTCCAAGACAAACAATCTCGGTTTTTCTCGCAACAGCGGTAACAATTCCATCAATGGAGTCGAGGCGGCGATTAACTGTGACGGATGGAAGATTTGCTGGTAGTCGCTACACTTACCTGTCATTAAGTGCGATCGTTCTATATAGCCGCAAACCGTACCGTTTTCCTCGATCCCGAGCACATCAAAATCGCGCGCCTCCATCCACGATCGCAATTTAGCAGCATCTTCGCCCGCCGGCACAGATTTTAGCGGTTCCGCCAGGTATTTAACGGTGATACTGTCTTTGAATAAATCCCGCAAATCAGCGGAACTTGATTTTAAATGTTTCATCTCATGCGGGGTAATTTCCTGAGTCGTGGCGCGACAAGAGGAATATTAATCATATTTTAACTGCAAATAGAGACGCGGGATTGCCGCGTCTCTAAATATTTTACAATCTTACTTGCTGGCTAATTCTGGACAATAATGATTGCCTGCAAGAGTTGTGATAATATCGGCATCGGCAAGAAAACTTTCTTTAGCCGTGGGATTTTCGATACTACCAGCTTGTCCGATCGCCCTTAATTTAACTTCCGGCAGAGAAAGTCCCGCTTTCGCTTGGACACAGATCCTTTTAGCGGCAGCAATTTTTTGACTGGGGCTACTTTGAATTCCTTGCAGTAAAGCGTTTGTGGCGTCTGGAGAATAGCTTTTTGCTAAGCGTTTGTAGTCTTCGATAAATTTCCCGTCGTCTCCTGTTAGCTTTATTCCCGATTCTTGGGGCGCGCACAACTGGTTTAAGTTAATTACTTCTCCCGCTGAGTTTACCAGAAAACAGCCTTCGCGTTCTTGGGCGATCGCACTTTTGACCGCGACAAATTGTACAATAACGGCGGATATCACAGCAGTTAAACGCCAGTAATTTAGCATGGCATTATCCTTTGATAGTTGACAGTTGACAGTTTGTAGGGGCGGTGCCAAGAGTGCCCGCCCTCTTAGTTGACAGTGACCTCTACCAGGAAGTCCGAGGATTGGACTAATTAATCGTCTTCTTTTAATTTGTCCTGGAGTTCCGGCTTTATATCGTTTCCGGTTGTATCGGAATTATTTAACCGCAGAGATCGCAGAGAGCACAGAGAGATAAGATAGAGATGAATGCAGGATGATCAAATCGGATTTGATATTAATCCAATTTTTCCTATTAAGATGCCCGTCCCAGAATAGATTTAGGTATGGATTCAAACGAGCCTTTCGTTATTTGTAGAAGATTTGATTAACAGCAAACATCCCCCTTCTGTAACTGGTGAATGAATGGAACCGGGAACCGATCGAATATAATCGCCTTGATAGCAAACTTCCCCTTCTACAGTTAAGTCTCCTTCTAATACAAATACTTCCTCCGAATCCGCGTGTCGGTGCAGGGGAAAAGTTACTCCCGGTTCCAGCCTCATCAAACAAGTAATTTCGCGCTTTTTTTTGTCAAGATAAAGCTTGCCGATCGAGATTCCCGGAACTGAGTAAGGTCTCCATTTGACATTCTGCGATCGCACAATTAAAGATGGCGGATTGTTCTCGGCTGGTGGCGTAACCATTGGCAATTCCGCTAGGCGCTGGAACAAACGGTTTTTGAGATCGGGCGCGACAGGAACGGCAGGGGCTGTATAGGCGATCGCAGAAATTGCTGTTTCAAAGGCCGCTAATTCACTTTGAAGTTCTGGGGATGCTTGCAATTTCTCGGCAAGTGCGCTGCGTTCTGACTCATCCATGGTATCGAGAGCTTGAAGCGCTGCAAGCATATTAAACTCCTCGTCTGGCATCATTTCCATCTGTTCTCCGGCATTATCAATTTTAGATTTTAGATTTTAGATTTTAGATTTGTTTTTGCCATTGCACTAAAGATGGAAGATTGGAGATGCCATAGGTTTAGATTGATATTAAACAATTTAAATTTTGTTTTTTTTGACAATCTAAAACTCTTCGCTCAAAGTTTGGCGCAACTTAGAAATTCCCAACCGAATTCTAGTTTTAACAGTACCTGTCGGGATACCGAGTTTAGAGGCGATTGCCACACAAGTCAATCCTTCGTAATAGGCTAGTTCGATCGCAATTCGCTGTTCTGCTGGCAGTTTTTCTAGGGCTGCTTTGACTTGGGCGCTGCGTTCTTCGATCATTGCATCTTCCATCGGTTCTGCAATACGCGAAGACGGAATTTTAGCATCTTCCAGACAAGCGTCTGCCGCGCGGACTGTTCGCTGCAACACTCGGAGGCGATCGAGGGAACGACTGCGGGTAAGCATAAACAACCAAGTATCCGCACGAGAGCGACTAGGATCGTAAGTTGCTGCTTTTTGCCAAATTTGGGAAAAAACATCGAGCACAACTTCTTC
The DNA here is from genome assembly GCF_020738205.1 of Microcoleus sp. PH2017_24_DOB_U_A. Lineage (NCBI taxonomy): Bacteria > Bacillati > Cyanobacteriota > Cyanophyceae > Oscillatoriales > Microcoleaceae > Microcoleus > Microcoleus sp. PH2017_24_DOB_U_A. The sequence goes on along the minus strand of NZ_JAEQCT010000100.1, from coordinate 12,212 downwards.
AGCTTCTTCTACCGAACCCAGAATTTTGTAAGCGAGACCGAAACTTGCACGACCGTAGCGATCGTACAGTTTAGCTAATGCTACTTGGTCTTTCTGGGCAATCTGCACTAACAGCAGCGATTCATCGCTTGACTTTTCCCCTGTCATCTCAGTGTACCTGAAAAATTTTGTTTTGAGTGCACAGATCCAAAATTAAATATTCGGCGTATATCACTATAGAACATAATTGTAAGTCAATTGGGGATGCAATCATAAGTATGCATTTGCGGGTTAATTCTGTGATGCTTTGAATTGTAATCTATCCGATTTATATTGCAGTTTATCACTTCTGCATAGTTTTTCATACCTAATCTTGCAGCAGAGATCCAAAATAGCCAAAACTTCGTATACCAATTACGAGAAGGCTCAGCAACCTCCCAAAAGCCCGACAGGTTAACAAGTTGAACCTGTGGCGACCAAAGTAAAACCCGCGAAGGTGGGTTATTTGCCATTAATTTTTGTAAAAATCTCAGTAAAAGATAGGTGCTAACTGTGAAACTCACCAAGAAAATTCGCCGAATCATATTAGCGATTGAAGCAGCTTTAATTGTTGTATTAACTCCCGGGATAATTGCCGCTTCCGACCATGACGACGGCGAAGTCGATATCAAAGGTCGCGCTGTCAATTTAACTGACTTATACGTCTATCGCGAAAAAGACCAAAATTCTAGTGCTGCGGACGGAGATTTAGTATTTACTATGAATACAAATCCTCGGTCTGTAGCCCGCTATCAATATTATTTCAGCACCACAGCCCTTTACCAATTTCACATCACGCAGGTAGGTGATGTAAATTCTACACCGACCGGACGCGCCGATATTATCTTGCGGTTTGCCTTCAGTCCGCCTAACAATCAAGGTATGCAAGCGGTAGCGATCACTGTTGTGCGCGGAGGCTCCCAGACCACTACTAAGACAACGGTTAATGGCGGTTTAATTGCCACAACTCCGCTGAATTCTAATGCTGTTTTGAATAAAGTACCTGTGGGCGGTTCTAACTTAACTGTATTTGCAGGTTTGCGGGAAGATCCGTTTTTCTTTGATGTGGAACAATTTTTTAGAGTCCGGGCTGGGGCTTTGGGAACGGGGCCGAAAGTCGGTTTCAAGGAACCGGGTAAAGCGCTGGATTTTGCTAAGGGTTACAACGTTAATACCATTACAGTGCGCGTTCCGAAGGCATTTCTGCAAGCAGGAACAGGCGCGAATACTTTTGATGTTTGGTCAACTGTTTCTGTGAGGGATGGAGTTGGTGGTTTCAAACAATTCGAGCGTTTGGCGAGACCTGCAATTAATGAGGGTTTGGTACTTACTCCCCAGTTGATGGAGGCATTTAATACTATTTCTCCGAGATTGGATTTGAGTGCTGCTGCTGCTCCGGTGCGCCAGGAAGCTGTTGCTACTCTGAATGCTGTGGATCTTTTGGACGGTAAGGATAATGTTGATGCAAATGCGATCGCCAAAGCTTTCTTACCGGATGTCCTGCGGATCGATACCACAAGGCCAAGCGGCTACGGTAGCGCGGCAAATTCTCAAGGAAGTTTGATCGGAGGTCGTTTGCTTTTGGACGATGTTGTTGATATCACTTTGGGAGCTTTGGTGGGTTCTCCGGTTGGCGATAACGTTTCTTATAACGGAACTCCTGGAAATCCGGCTCAGGGACACAAACCGTTAGAACCGAATTTTCCTTATTTGGCTTTGCCGAATTAGTTAATAGTCATAGGTATGTAGTTGCGCTTCAGCGCTCTTTCCTAATATTTATCAAGAGCGCTGAAGCGCAACTACGTACCTTGGCTCAAGCGCGAGCCGATATTTGGACGCAAGTCGCACAATTCGTCAGGTGCGTCATCAAATAAAATCGTAGTTTTTCGTGCTAAATCGAACAATGACGCACCCTACAATATGACAGCGAATAAATCACAAAAACCTAAATCTGAGCTTTTCTGGTGGTTGCTTCTCATCGGACTGCCGATAGTGGGCATTGTCGCAGTTAATTTGCTACCTAATCTGCGTGACATCTCAGAAAAAATTGCTAATAAAAGTACGGCAAATCTCGATGCTAATTACCGCTATCAGTTTTCGGAAACTTTGAGGAACAATCCGAATCAAAAGGAAGCTATTCAGCAGGAAATTGCTTTTTACCAGCAGCGATTGGCTGTTGATTCAAAAAGCGGTTTGAATCGGGCTGCTTTGGCGAGTGCTTATTTGAAAATGGCTCGCGTAACTGGGGAGGGTGGTTGGTTTTTATTGGCCGAACAAGCGGCCGAAAGATCGATCGCCCTTTTGCCTTTTGACAACAAAGGCGCGCTGCTAGTTTTAGCTCGAATTGCTGAGGCTAGACACGATTTTGCTACTGCTTTGCGCTTGGCGAAACAGGTGGGTTTTGACAATGAAGATGCGATCGCCCTTTCCATCACATCTCACTTAGCTACGGGAAAAATCAGTGATGCAAGTATAGCCGCGGAAGCCTTAGTTAATCGTATTCCTAACTTAGGCTCTCTCACATTAAGAGCATTAGTGAGAGAGGCGCAGGGGCGAGATGCGGAGGTTTTGCAGGATTACCGGCAAGCAATGGCTGCGGAGGAACCGGGAGAGATTGCTGGATCGGCGCGAGTTCGATCGCTCTTGGGTCGATTTTACGCCCGTCGCGGGCAGTTTGTGCAGGCGAAAGCGCTATTTTTGGAAGCGTTGCGGTTGGTTCCGCGATACCCGCTAGCGCTGATTTATTTGGGGGATTTGGAGACGCGCCAGGGAAATTATCGGGAAGCAGAGGCTAATTACAGCAAGGTTTCTGCCTATTCTGGCGGGGCTGCGACGGTGTTCGATCGCCTGGTGGATCGCGGTATGGCGAGGGTGAAGGAGTTGCAGGGAGATGCGAGATCCTCGGCGAAATTGCGCGACAAAGCAGAAGCTGGGCTGCGACAGGAACAGGTTTCTGGCGGTTTCGGGCACCGGCGCGATTTGGCGAGTTTGTTGCTGGAAAAAGGGCGATCGCAGGATGTCGCTGAAGCGCTGCTGTTAATGCAGGATGAGGTGAAAATTCGCAAGGATGCTGTAACGCTGGATATCTACGCCTGGGCGCTTTCTAGTGCTGGGGAATGGCAAAAAGCCGATCGGGTGATGGCCGACATTGTGCGATCGGGAATTCGGGATGCAGGGATATTTTATCGGGCTGGTGCGATCGCTAAGACTTTAGGAAAAGATGCGGAATCTCGCGCTTATTTTCAACAGGCAAAGGAAATCGATCCGAGTTTTGATAGTCGATCTCGTCAAGCATTGGGTTTGGGAAGTTATGAATTTTGAAATTAGCCACAAACACATAAAATCGGAACTAACCATGCACAAAAACTGGCAAAGAACGCGAAAATATTTAATTCTTTTTTCGCTCACAATCTTACTATTTTGTACAAACTCAACCCAACCAGTTTACTCGCACTGGTCAGACTTATCAGTAGCCGAAATCATCGTAAACGATTTACAAACCGAAATAACATTAACCTTTCCCACAGGCTTAACAAAATTCGCCGACGACAATGGAGACGGACAGTTACAACTGGCAGAAGTTAGAAATCATCAAACAGAACTAGAAAAGTTTTTGGGTCAAAAAATTAGCATCACCAACAGTAGCAAAATTCCCGGATCGGTTACAGTCAAACCCCTAGAAATAGCAGCTAAAACTGCCAGCTTAATCCAGCAGCCCAATACCCATAGCACCTTAATCTTAAACTACACCTGGCCAGAATCTAACGTAACTTCAAAAAACAACAAATTGCGGATTAAATACAATTTGTTTTTGCCCGGAGTTCCGACAGCTAGCTGTCAAGCTACAATTGTCGAAGCTGGTGCTGTCAAAAGCATTGTATTTACGCCACAAAACCGAGAATTTTTGTTAGCTGGAAAAGAATCAATCTGGGAGTCAGGTTGGAGTTTGGTGCTAGCAGTAGTCGGAGCATTTACTTGGGGATGCGTGCACGCGATGTCCCCCGGACATGGGAAAACAATAGTCGGCGCTTATTTAGTCGGTTCGCGGGCTACTCCAGTACACGCTGTATTTTTAGCAGCAACAACCACAATTACTCACACTGCTGGCGTGTTTTCTGTCGGCGCAATTACATTATTTGCTTCTAACTTAATCGAGCCAGAAAAACTCGATCCTTGGCTCAGTTTAATCTCAGGCTTATTAGTAGCAATCATCGGCATCAAATTACTTTCAGAAAGAATCAAAACCAGGTTCGTAGTGAGGACTTTAGTCCGCACCAAGATCGACTTAAATCACCTCATCGAAAAAACCAGGTTCGTAGTGAGGACTTTAGTCCACAAAAACCCAAGGACTAAAGTCCTTACTACGAACCTTGAGGAACCAGTAAATCTTTTGAGTAGGGGAACTTGGGAAAGAGAATTTAAACCTGTCAAACCACCTATATCTCAGCACTACCACCATCATGGAGACGGCCGTCTTCATTCACATTTGCCACCCGGATCGGACGGTTCTCCGATTACTTGGAAAAGCTTGTTAGTGTTGGGCATTTCCGGGGGATTGTTGCCTTGTCCTTCCGCATTGGTGATGCTGTTGAGCGCGTCGGCTTTGGGAAATGTTGGTTTGGGGATGACGCTGGTGGTGGCCTTTAGTTTGGGATTGGCTTTGGTGCTGAGTGCGATCGGCTTAGTCTTAGTTTACGCCAAACAACATTTTAATAAACTACCCAAACAGATTGCAGCAGTCAAATTTATGCCCGCAATTAGCGCGGTGTTGGTAATGTTTTTGGGCTTGGGCATTACCGGAGAGGCTATTCTGAAAATATTGGCTGCGAATCAATGGGTAATTGGCAATGGATAATACAATTTAAGATGCTATGGTGCGTCAGTTTTGATGATTTTGTGAATCGAAAATCTCTGTACTGAGGCATCTAATAAAGTAATATAGCCTTTCTCAAAAAATGAGGTATGATTGACAGCTTATATAACCACTAAACTATCAACTAAGAGGGCTGAAGCCCAACAACGTACCTCATCTTTCTGAGAACCGCTGTACCAGTTTTTCAAAGTAATGCTACAAAATAAGTGTTTTTGTCTGATCATGTTTGTTTGGTGCGTCGCTATGAGATTGTCGATATTTTTTTATGGATTTTTCTCAAGCGACGCACCCTACGGCTGTTTTACCAGGAATTGCTGGTAACGAGTAGATGTATTCAATTGGCGGGAAATCCCCACCTATTCAACATTAGCTCGCGGTATGTTTATTAATAATTTCGGCTAAATCTGGGATGCCGTTTTCGACGTAAGTCTTAGCGGAGGGGCGGAGTTTGCCATAGGCGCCTTTGACAACTGCTCTGGTGCTGTTTTCGGCTTTTTTGTCACTGATTTGGAGCAATTGATCTGCTACTTGAGCTTTTCTTTCAGTCAGATATGCGACTGGGTTGCCATTGTTTACGGCTTCAGCCCACATTGGATCGAGTGCGATCGAGATTTCGGGCAAAAGTTGATCGACGACTTGGGCGCAATAGTCAGCCCGTATCCCCTTAACGGTAGAGTAGGCAGCTTTCAGAGCAAGGCCGCCCAATCCCGGTGCTGCTGCAACTTGTTTGTCTATCAACTTTACACAGTCATCAACAATAGTGTCTCTCTTGTTTTCATTCAAAAGAATATCGCTAAGTCCCATTTTCACTTTCCTTGATTTAACAGTCTATGTGGTTATCAGCTTTGAGCTTCATCTGGCGATTATATATCAATACGCTTCAGATCTGATAGTCCCGGAAGCAAAACTCTGTACAAAACAGATAGTGCAATTGCTTTCTGGTTGTGCGATCGCAAAAAAAATTAACCCAAGCGCGATCGATCGTAGATCTATTTTGATGCTTTACTCGGGATTACAGATTTTTTTGGGTTTGAAGCTTTTTACTGCACAAATTGATGTTGAGATTTGTTGAGTATTTTATGGCAATTAATATCGGAGTTGCTACTCATTATTCATTTAGGGTTTGTAGCAAGCACTTCCGTTATTGTTAACCGGTCTTAATGAGGACTGAAGTTCTTACTACAAAGCGATCAGTTGTGAAGAGTCAATCGATTTTAGATTTTAGATTTTAGATTTTAGATTTACCCCACGGATAAATTCGGGGGAAGAGAGGATTTTCGATTTTCGATTTGGGATTGATTCCACGGATAAATCACGTGGCGGGTACCACCTGTGAAAATCTTGGTCAAATAGAAAAGATAACAGCTTGAAAAAAAACATTAGACAGGCTCTGCCTTGCGATAAATCCCACTTGCACGTATTATCTGGCACGGATCGTTAGGATTCGACGTTTGACTTGAAGCTCGCAGGTACTGTAACCAGGGGCAGTTTCTGGATTTGTGTCGGACGATCGCTCGATCGCCATACGAAATTTACCGGTAATTTCGCGGAAGTGCCGACTCCGGCAAAGATTTGAACTAATAAGGTTAAGCTCGCTGCTAAAAACAGTTTTTCAAACATGGCATTGTCTCCAATACATATGCCCTAAGGCATAACTTCTTTTACACCTACAACATACAAAACATCGTCTACGGCAGGTGCGATCGTACCAACATACTTAAGTGATAGATATCACGATCGAGGAGAGGGGAGAAGGGGAGAGAGGGGGAGAAGGGGAGAGAGGGAGAGAGGGAGAGGGGGTGAGAGGGAATATTTCCTGGGACTTCTTCTTTCTTCCTTTTTGCTTCTTTCCTCTGACTTCTACCGTTAAATCCTTTAAATCCGTTACATCCGGTACAAAATTCTTTGCCGAACTTCCTTCCAAATCGGGAATTGTCCTTGAGAAAGAAGCCGTTGAGTGTCTCACAAAGGTAGAATTAGCGCGTAGAAGTTATTTGACACAGCGGAGGTACCGACAAGATGCTTGCATACATTCTGGCGTTGGCGGTCGGTCTGGGCAGCTTTAGTATTTACATGGCGGCCTTCTTTTTTCCAGAGGTTCACCGGAAAAGTGATTTTACCTGGAGCGGGGTAGGACTTTTTTATGCGTTAATTTTATGGACTTGTGCGGGGCGAATTACGGGTGCTCTCCTGCTTGGTCAAATGGCGGGTGTGGCTCTGCTAGGCTGGTTTGCGTGGGAAACTCTGACTTTGCGCCGGCAGGTGACGCCGATCGCTCAGCAAACGCCGATTCCTCAGGCGGCGAATTTGGCCGGGGCGATGGGCGGGCCTTTATCCGGTTTGTTTGGTAAGAAACCTGAACCCGCAGCCAAAAAACCGAAGTTTGTTCGATCGCCCAAACCGAAAGCTGATGCTGTTCCAGCACCTGCGAATCAGGGCCAGGCTAAGGTAGAAGCACAACCGGCGACTGGGCCAATCGCTGAGATTATTCCCGAAAGTGCGATCGGCCCTGACTTAAAAACTCCCGACAAGAGCGCACCCGCAATTACACAAATACCCGTGTTTTCGGTTGAAAACGCTCTTCCTGAGACTTCACCAGCCCCAGCAGAATTAGCCAGCAACTTCACTCCTTTGCCCCCACCTCTAGAATTTTCAGAAATTGCGGCCGCACCAACGGTAGAGCCAGCAGAGGCTCAGCCAGAAGCCAAAAAGCAGACTGAAGATGATGACGATTTTGACGATTTTGACCAGATGTGGAGGTCGATGGCTAAAGAGTCCCAGTCTGATGCTAGTTCGGCAGCCCCAACGGCGACAGCAACCGCAGCCCCAAAGGCCAACCCAACTCCTGCCAAAACAGCTAAAAAATCAGGCGGTTTCGGAAGTCTGTTTGGCAATCTCAAAAATAGTCTCGGCGGTATGTTGGGACGGGGTGCAGCTAAAAACAAGCCTGATGCAAATACTCCGGTGACAACGCCGAAAGTAGCAGAGGAGTCGATCGCACCTGAATCTCCTGAATCTAAGGTAACGACAATTCCTGCATCGGATATCGACCAGATTCTCGAATCAGAATTAGCCGAGGCTGCCGCCGAAGTGGCAGCCGAAACCAGCAACACTGCTGCGGAAACCAGCCAAGCAGTGCCGTTTCCCACCGATGTTGAAGCAATGGCCGAGTTGATAGCAACAGAAACCGCGGCGAATTCTGCCAAAATAGGGGAAAGTTCGATTTTAGACGACGGATCGCCGGCACAAAGCCAAACAGATCCGTTGGCTCAAGAAACACCTGCGGATGCGGTTGGTGAACCCAAAGCAGCAGCAGGCGTAACGGAAGCAGAAACCCTTGCTGTATCTCTAGAAATGACTGTGGTGGAAATCGTTTCAGCACCGCCTGTAGAGATAGAAGTACCGGGAGAAGCAGGGTTGAGCGTTCAGGTAGAAACGGTTTCAGTATCAACAATCTCGATCGAATCCACAGAAGAAAAACCCTCTTCTGACGGATCACAACCCGATTTAGCCGCACCTGCCAAAAGGGCCACTGAATCCAATTCTGAGAATGTATCCGGCGAAGATCGGCCGTCATCTTGAGGCAAAAAGCAAAAGGTAGAAACCAGAATTTTTTTAATTCTGTCTTCTACCTTCTTCCGTCTTCCTTTTAGGACTTAGGTGCGGGTGGCGACAAATGTGGTTTTCCCTCAAAACCAATTCGTTGTCACCCCTAGAGCCAATAAAAAAACCATTTATTTGGTCAAATTTTGTAATCCCATAAATCATGATTTTTACATTCTTCTTTCTGCCTTCTTTCTTCTACATTCTTCCTTCTTCCTTCTTCCTTCTTTATTATATATTCTTCTTCCCTCTTCCCTCTTCCTTCTTCCCTCTTCCCTCTTCCTTCTTTCTTCTTCCTTCTTCCCTCTGCCTTCTTTCTTCTTCCTTCTTCCTTCTTCCTTCTTCCTTCTTCCTTCTTTAATATTATGAAAGCAATTATGGTCGTGGGAACAACATCTCACGCAGGAAAATCTTTACTGGTTGCAGCATTGTGTCGAATCTTTTCTCGGCGAGGCTGGCGGGTAACTCCGTTTAAAGGTCAAAATATGGCACTGAATTCCTATGTCACAGCCGCCGGCGGAGAGATTGGCTACGCTCAAGCAGTGCAAGCTTGGGCTGCGGGCATCGCACCTTGGGTAGAAATGAATCCGATTTTGCTCAAGCCGCAAGGAGATATGACTTCTCAATTGATTGTCAAGGGCCGGGCGATCGCAAATGTGCGAGCATCTCAATATTATGAACAGTATTTTGATATCGGCTGGCAAGCTATTCGGGAATCTTTAGAATTTCTCAAGCAAGAATTTGACATGATTGTGTGCGAAGGAGCAGGAAGTCCAGCAGAAATCAATCTCAAACACCGCGATTTAACTAATATGCGGGTAGCAAAACATCTGAATGCTCGGACTTTGCTAGTAGTTGATATCGATCGCGGTGGCGCATTTGCTCACATCATCGGTACTTTGGAATTGCTCGATCCTGACGAGCGCGCTTTAATTAAAGGATTCATTATTAATAAGTTCCGAGGCCAAAAATCGATCTTAGATCCGGGCTTGACTTGGCTGGAAGAAAGGACTGGAATCCCCGTAGTTGGGGTAATTCCTTGGATAGACGAAGTGTTTCCCTCGGAAGATTCCCTCGATTTACTCGATCGGCGTTCTCCCAATTCTCAAACCGACTTGAATATTTCCGTCATCCGCCTGCCCCGAATTTCCAATTTTACCGACTTTGACCCCCTGGAGTCGGAAACTACCGTCACAGTCAAATATGTCAGCCCCAAAGACCCGTTAGGCCATCCAGACGCCGTGATTTTACCAGGCTCTAAAACTACAATTTCAGATTTGCAGGTGCTGCGCCAAACAGGCATGGCAGAAGCGATTAAAAATTACTTAGTAGCTGGCGGTACAGTCATGGGAGTTTGTGGTGGCTTTCAGATGCTGGGAGAAAGTATCAGCGATAGAGAAGGCCTTGAGGGAGAAAAGGGAGAGTTCAAAGGATTGGGGTTATTGCCTTTGAAAACTGCGATCGCACCAAACAAAATTGCCCGCCAGCGGATCGTAACATCTAACTATCCTCAACCGGGTTTACCCGTTTCCGGTTACGAAATTCATCAAGGCAGAACCCAAATGATCGAGTCAGATTTGACTCAACCGTTATTTGACGATCCTAGTTTAGGCATTGTCAACGCTTCTCAATCAGTTTGGGGCACCTACCTGCACGGCATCTTTGACAACGGAGCTTGGCGGCGGGCTTGGTTAAATTACTTGCGCCAACAGCGGGGACTCCGCGCATTGCCCACAGGTATTCCGAATTACCGAGAACATCGAGAAACTCTGTTAGAAACTCTAGCAGATACAGTGGAAAAGCATTTAGATATCAAGCATATTTTAGGTTAGTTGACAGTTGACAATTGACAGTTGACAGTTGACAGTTGTTTGTTAGAGCGGAGGTTATAATTTGAATGACATTTTTTTTAACCAGAAAGTCGTAGGGTGCGTATCCATAAAAAAGCTTGATAATTCCCATCAAAAGTCGTAGGGTGCGTCGCCATGAAAAAACCTAACTAAGTACCAAAAATCTCACAGCGACGCACCTGTGCTTGATAATTAGTATCAATAAACCTCAAACTTTTTCGGAGCGAAACTTGGTAAAAATGGTATTATATCAAAAGGAAAAATTGCATGACAAAGATTGTTTTTTTGCCAGATAATGTGACAGTGGAAGCTGAAGCGGGAGAGCTTTTGCTAGATGTAGCCAAACGTGCAGGGGTTTCTATTCCTACTGGTTGTATGATGGGTTCTTGTCACGCTTGCGAAGTAGAAATTGATGACGGGGAGGCGATTTGTGCTTGTATTTCCGGCATACCTTCGGGGAAAAAGCAAGTTACAATTAATCTGTATGTCGATCCGACTTGGTAATCGATATATTTTTTAATTGCATCTTTTTATGAGCGATCGACAATTTAAGCCCTGTCCCATCTGTTCCATCCCATCGCCATATTGGGATCGATATCCCCGTCTAGTATGTTCGACTTGCTGTAGCAAAGCCTGTGACAGTCAAGGGCGCAAGGTACAATTTTTTAACGACTTCAATGGCGGTTTTGAGGCGATTGTAGCGGATACTAAAGAAGAGTATCCCAGCCACCTTTGCTATATTGAAGGGGTCAAGTGTTGGGCCGAGGAAGGGAAATTTGGCGGTATTGCGATCGAGGTTTGTGACTAATACACTTTATTTCTTTTGCCATTCTTGCTGTTTTTTTCGAGCAGATTGCAGCCATTTTTGAGATTCTGGATAAACAGTTGTCCCAGGTTTGACAGATTCTAATTGATTGATAATCTGTTGCAATTGTCCGAGGGAGTTACTGGGATTTTGACTGGGAGAATTTACATTATTTTGCAAGTTGGCAAACAAGCTTTTAGCTTCTTGCAAAGCTTTTTCAGAATCTCTTTCTGCTTGGAGTCTAATCTGGGAAATTCCTAAATTTTTCTGGTATTGGGCGAGTTTGGTTTGAGCGTCGAGATAGCCCGGATTATCCACAGGAACCATTTTCAGTCGGTTAATTCCTTCTTCCCACAATCCTGCTATTTGTTCCCACTGGGCGGCTGGATGCGGCGGTTTTTGCGAGGCGACGGCGGCGGAAAGAGCAAATTCTTTGGCTGCTTCAATTAAGTTGTCGGCGTGTACCGAACCTGTGGCGATTCCTCCCATTGCTTGAAAATCTCTTTCTGCTGCTTGGAGTTTTTTCTTAGCAGTTTCTCCGGCGAGGGTTTCGGCGGGAATTTGATTGAGTCGATCGATCGCACTTTGCCAATTTCCAGTCGCTTTTTGCCTGTCGGCGGCAGTTTTCGCTTGCTGGTACTGCTGTTTCGCGGCGTCGAGAGTTTGTTCGACTTGATTTAACTCAGTAAAAGCATTTTTTTGCTGAAAAATTTGAGCATCCATCCGCCCGATATTTTTGCGGGCTGCTTGAAATTCATCGACTGAAAAGCGCCAAGTGCAGCCGGAAAAAGAGCAATAAGTTTTTGGATAGTAGCCGAGGAACCACACCGGCAAAGCATCGAGGTGTTTTTGAGCTTGTTTTACTTTCGTGTCGCCATATTCAAAATCTGCCGCAGCCGTAGCTTTGTTAACCAGTTGATCGGATTGTTCCACGAGGGCGATCGCCTGTCGGTAATTGTAATCCATAGCTGGTAAAAGTATAGTCATCTATTACATGACATGGGAGGCTTCAAGTCCCTCCCCTTTCGCTTTCACTTCGAGCGGATTAACCCGCCTCGGCTGA
>NZ_JAEQCT010000200.1:0-3654 GCF_020738205.1 Microcoleus sp. PH2017_24_DOB_U_A | reverse complement strand
AATCTTGACTCCAGGCAAGTCTAATAGATAGTCTAAATAAAAGTCCATGACAGTAAATGTATTGTTTGTTACATTATACACCATAAAGTCAGGAGAGCCTGCCCAATCCCTCCGCTTCGCTCCGCCCAATGCCCTGTTTGGCCAATGCCCTGTTTGGCCAATCCCCAATCCCCAATCCCCAATCCTTAACCAAAAATCCTATATTTATGCAGATTATCACCATCACGGCCGCCGATGCAAATTACTTTGAACTGGTGCGAGGTACTATTTTATCGGTGCGGGAAAAACCAGAGGGCGCTAATGTGGCGATCGGCTTTTTCGATCTAGGCTGCACTCCCGAACAATTGGAGTGGCTGGAAACACAAGTTAATATTATTCAAAAACCCGATTGGGAGTTCAACTTTCCCGGCAAAAATGAAGCACCTCACTATCTCAAAGGACTTTTAGCTCGTCCGTTTCTGCGCCGTTACTTCCCGAATTTCGACATCTACCTGTGGATAGATGCTGATGCTTGGGTGCAGGATTGGCAAGCTATGGAATTATTCGTAAAAGGCGCGGCAAAACGGGGTTTAGCAGTTGTTCCAGAATTAGATAGAGGCTATTATTTAGCTTATGGCAAATTGCCTTGGTACTGGGAATTTGTTTATCGCGATTATCAAGCAGCTTTTGGGGAAGAAGTTGCCAAACAGTTGCACAGCTATCCAACTATCAATGCAGGTATCTTTGCGCTGCACAAAGATGCGCCGCATTGGGAACTTTGGGCGGAATATCTGGATGAGGGATTGCAGCGGCACGTTTCTTTGATGACTGACCAAATAGCGTTAAATCGGCTCGTTTACGGTACTGAAATGTTCGATCGCACAGAGATGCTGCCGGCTGGGTGCAATTGGAGCTGCAACTTCGGTTTGCCCGTCTGGGACAAGCAGCGACGCTGTTTTGTGGAGCCGTATTTGCCGCACGGGGCGATCGGCATTCTGCACATCACAGGTCACAAGCACGACTTGGTAAAATTAGCAACAACCGACGGGAATCAAATAGAAATTAGTCTCCGCTACCAACCGATTCAACCGCCAGTATCCCCACAATTAAAATCAGAAAAAATGACAGTACAACCACCCTCTCAAATTCAAAATAATACATTGCCTGTCGGAGATTACGTCTCGCCCGGACTAAAAATTATTCTCCCAGATGTGTACTTTTTCAACATGATTGTGGGCGATACTAATACTTGTCCGTGGCCGTATCTGCGCCGGGAAATTAAGCACAATTGGTATGTCGATCGCCGTGCTAGTTCAGTCGGATTTCTCAGTCGCGACGAAGCACACATTCTTTACAATACAGCCCTGCAATTTTCAGGTAAAAAAGCATTAGAAATTGGCTGCTGGCTGGGTTGGTCTGCTTGTCATTTAGCACTCGCCGGAGTTGAGTTAGATGTCGTCGATCCGCTATTAGAAAGAGATGATATTAGACAAAGCGTAATAGATTCAATTCAAGGCGCTCTCAATGCGTCTGGCGTGCAAACTTCCGTTGAACTCATACCCGGTTACAGCCCCCAAAGAGTAGAGCAATTAGCAAAGGATTTGAACCGGAAATGGTCGTTAATTTTTATTGACGGAGAACACGAAGGTGATGGGCCGTTAAATGATGCGATCGCCTGCGAAAAATTGGCAGAAGAAGATGCAATAATTTTATTTCACGATTTAGCTGCTCCGGCTGTTGCTAAGGGTTTAGATTACTTGAAACAACAGGGTTGGCAAACGATAGTATATCAAACAATGCAAATTATGGGTGCAGCTTGGCGGGGGAATGTCGAGCCTGTAAAACATCAACCCGATCCTAATATTTATTGGGATTTGCCAGCACATTTGCAGGGTTATGAAATTAGCAGTTTAAACGGTATTGATTCGACCCCATACAGTAAAAAAAATAAACAAAAACAGTCATCTTATACAAGAGATTTCTACGAATTAATAGGAGAAGGAACTCGCAGTTCTGCTATAGAAATTATTCCCCTGCTGTTAGACTTGCTGCAACCAAATTTACCTAAAAGTGTAGTGGATGTGGGCTGCGGTACGGGAAGTTGGTTGGCTGCTTTTCATAAGTTGGGAATTGCTGACTGTTTGGGAATAGATGGCGATTATGTCGATCGCACTCTTTTACAAATTCCTTTAAATCAGTTCCAATCCGCCGATTTAAAGCAACCGCTGCAATTAAAAAGAAAGTTTGACTTAGCAATTTCTCTAGAAGTTGCAGAACATTTACCAGGTACCTGTGCTGAAACCTTTGTTAATTCTCTCACTAAACTAGCACCAGTAATTTTGTTTTCGGCTGCGATACCGTTTCAAGGAGGCGTCGAACACGTTAACGAACAGTGGCCGCAATATTGGGTAAATTATTTTCATACAAAAGGTTTTGCAGTCGTGGATTGCTTGAGGAGAAAAATATGGAACAATGACAAAGTAGAGCCTTGGTACGCTCAGAATATATTTATTTTTGTTAAACAAGAATATTTATCGAGATATCCAATGTTAGAAAGTGAATATCAAAACACGGATTTGAATCAATTAGCGATTGTACATCCCAAGATTTATTTTTATAGCTTGCAAGCTGCTCAAAAGTCAGCCCAAACAGAAAGTTTCAGGCAAATTTCTGCATCCCAGCAATTGGAAAATCGACCTTTGGTATCTGTGATTGTTCCCTGCTACAATCAATCTCACTTTTTGCCACAAGCGGTAACTAGCGCAATTAAGCAAACTTACAAAAATTTGGAAATTATCATTGTCAATGATGGCAGCTTAGATACTACAAGCACAGTTGCCAAAAATTTAATAGCAGCAAATCCCCAGCATAAAATCAGGCTGGTAGAACAAACAAATCAAGGGCTGTCTCTGGCAAGAAATGCGGGAATAGCAGCAGCAAATGGTGAATACATTATGCCTTTGGATGCTGACGATATTTTAGCTGAAAATGCGTTGAATAGTCTTTTAGAAATATGCTTAAAATCTCATGTACCTTGTGTAGCATTTGGTTCTTATCAAATGTTTGGCACAGAAAATCGCATAGTACCGAGTAGCGATTTGTATTCGCCGGAAAACATCA
The DNA here is from genome assembly GCF_020738205.1 of Microcoleus sp. PH2017_24_DOB_U_A. Taxonomy (NCBI): domain Bacteria; kingdom Bacillati; phylum Cyanobacteriota; class Cyanophyceae; order Oscillatoriales; family Microcoleaceae; genus Microcoleus; species Microcoleus sp. PH2017_24_DOB_U_A. The sequence continues at coordinate 555 of NZ_JAEQCT010000200.1, read as the reverse complement.
AGCACTCTAACATGATTCACCCGTCTTCACTGTATCACAAATCTATTTTGGATTTAGTGGCAGGTTATAAAATTGGGATGAAAGAAGGTTACGAAGATTGGGAATTTTGGGTCAATTGTCACAGACATAATATCCCATTTTTCGGAACGAAAGAAGTAGTTGTCAATTATCGGCGTTCCCAGGGTTCTATGTTGGAAAAAGCTCAGCAACATCATGAAAAGTTGGTAGCACAAATTGTTTGTTACAACCGGGATATTTATGATATTGAAAGCGTGAAGAATGCTGAGAAATTCTTGGAAGCAATCGCAAATTAATCTTTTTTATCTGGTAGGGTGCGTCGCTGCTATATTTTTGATTTTAATTGCAGATTGTCGAGTGCGACGCACTCTACATTATCTATCGGTTGATTGAAATTGTAATTTCAACCTACATTTTATTTGTAGGGGCGGGTTCGCCAACCATACATAATAATCACCGACAATTAATATAAACCCGCCCCCGCCCCACCGTAAATCTGAATGTACATTAATATTGTTTGTTGGGTGAGGGCGGGTT